>CAYYAL010000005.1:8949-19902 GCA_964469445.1 uncultured Muribaculaceae bacterium | reverse complement strand
AATTAAATATGGTAATGAACGCAGCTCCTGTAGGAATTGTTGCTCCAACGCAACCAAATCAGTATGTAGAAAAAAACAAAAAAGACGCCCAACTTTTAGATGCAAGAATTCAAATTCTTGATTCTAAAATAGAAACAGCAAGAAAAAACGGACAAAACGATGTTGTTCAAAATCTTCAATTACAAAGAGATGCACTATTATATAATTTAGAAGCAAAAAAAGCAGGAACAGTCGTTAAATATTAATTAAAATTTAATTAAAAAAGAATAAAAAAAAGCCCGAGCTTTTTGCCCGAGCTGAATTGTATACTAAACTTCAGTCTTGAAATAGTCGCAAATTAAGGACTTTTTAAAAGGTAAAAACCTTTTAATTTTGCCTAAAATCTTTTTATTTTTATTTTTTAAATTATCTAATTCTTTTTTTAAAACAGCTTTTTCAACAACAAGATGATTATAAATTGAAGAACAAGTTTCAGATTTATCAACAACTAATGCAAGTTTTGATAATTTGATTTCTTTTTCAGCTATAGAGTTTATAAGTTCCTGTTTGTTCATTCGTTAATGACCTTTGTAATTATTGCCCTGTTCACATTTATAGAATACAAAATTTTTGAGAAAAAATAATCCGCCTTGTGTCTGAATTTATTGTTCAAAACCTACAACTAAAGATTGAAAATTTAAAGGTAAAAGGTTTTTTCTGTGTTCCGGAATAACATTTTCTAATGCTTTTTTTAAATTTTCAATTTCAACAAGCCCTGTTTTTTTTGCTAAAACACCCAAAGAAATAACATTTGTTATTTTTGAATTTTTTAAATCATTTGCTAAATCTCCGATAGGGACAAATTTATAATCAATATTATTTCTTGGTTTTTTTTCTTCAACAAGGGAAGAATTTGCAATCATAATGCCGTTTTCTTTAATTTTTGGAATAAATTTATCAAAAGATTGTTGATTTAAAGCAATAACAATATCGGCTTCTTTTTTATTTACAGAACTTACTTCTTCATCGCTTGTAACTATTTCGCAATTAACGGTTCCTCCTCTCATTTCGGCACCGTAAGATGGAAACCACGTAACTTTTTTGTTTTCAATCATAAGAGCATTTGCTAAAATTTCACCGGCAAGAAGAACACCTTGACCACCAAAACCTGCTATTACGATATTTTTTTCATTTTTCATTTAATTATTCTCCTCAAAATCTTTTAAAATACCGAGAGGAAAAACTTCCGTCATCTGGTTTTTAACTCTTTCATGAGCTTGTTCAGGAGACATTTTCCAGTTAGTCGGACATGAAGCAAGAATTTCTACAAATCCAAAACCTTTTCCTTGCAATTGAGCTTCAAAAGCCTTTTTAATATATTGTTTTGTTTTTCTTATATTTACAATTGAATCTAAAGACCCTCTTGCACAAAAAGCAGTTCCATCACAAAGAGCAACGTGTTCTGCTATTTTTATCGGATAACCGTAATTTTCGGCACTTCTTCCGTAAGGCGTTGTTGTTGTAACTTGTCCGAGAAGAGTTGTAGGGCCACCTTGTCCGCCGGTCATGCCGAAAGTTGTGTTATTTATGCAAATTGTTGTAATCTTTTCTCCACGTAATGCGGAATGCAAGGATTCCGCCAATCCTATTGAAGAAAAATCGCCGTCACCTTGATATGTAAAAACAAATTTATCAGGCTTCATTCTTTTAACCCCTGTTGCAACCGCACAAGCTCTTCCATGTTCAGCTTCTACGCTATCAACATCTAAGAAGTCGTAAATAAAAACAGAACAACCGACAGACGCTATATTTATTGCTTTTTCCTGTAAATTAAATTCATCTAAAAGTTCTGCTAAAAGCCTTATCGCAATGCCATGGTCACAACCCGGACAAAAAGTATATTTAAAATCTTTTTTCATTGATTTTGGAGTATCAAAAACAAGTTTTTCTTTAAGCTCTAACACAGAATACCTCCTCAATTTTTTCTGAAAAATCTTCTGTATAAAGGAACTTGCCGACAGGTTTTCCGAAAAATTCTACATCACAAAGGCCGTTTACTGCAAGTTTTACATCTCTAAGCATTTGACCTTGATTCATTTCACAAACAAGAATTTTATTTGTTTTTTCGGCTAATTCTTTAATTCTTTTATTTGGGAAAGGAAATAAAGTTATAGGTCTGAAAAATCCGACTTTTAACCCTTTTTCTCGAGCAAGTTTAACAGCAGCTTTAACACTTCTTGAAAGACTTCCGAAGCTCATTAGAATTAAATCAGCATCTTCAACCATATATTCTTCGAATTCAACTTCGTTTTCTTCTAAAAGAGCATATTTTTCAAACATTTTTTTAATATGTTTACAAAGCTTGTCTTCATCAGCTTCAATTGCTTTTATAACTCTTTGTTCACGGTCTTTTTTCTCACCTAATTCCCAAGAAGAAGTGTCAATATCTTCATAAGGATATGGTTCAAACTCAACAGGCTCCATCATTTGTCCTAAAAGACCGTCAGCAAGTAATATTGTTGGGTTTTTATATTTAAAAGCAAGATAAAAAGCTTTATAGGTTAAATCAACACATTCTTGAACTGTTGACGGAGCAAGAACAATTGTTCGATAATCGCCGTTTCCTCCACCGATTAAGGCTTGATTATAATCACCTTGTGCGGGATAAATATAACCTAACCCCGGACCCGCACGCATTACAGAAACTAATACAACAGGCATTTCATCAGATGTTGCTGCCGCAAGCGTTTCTTGCATAAGTGCTATTGCACATGAAGAAGATGATGTCATAACCTTTTTTCCTGTTGAAACGCCGCCCAATACCATATTTATCGCAGCAAGTTCACTTTCCGCATTAACATGCACCTTGCCTATTTTTGGCAATTCTTTGCTTAAATATTCACCTATTTCACTTTGAGGTGTAATCGGATATCCGAAATATCCTTCTAAACCCGCATTTATTGCCGCTTGTGCAATTGCGTAATTTCCTTTAATTAATTTTTTTTCTGCCATTTTTCTCTCTTTATTTATAAACTTTAATTGCTATATCAGGACATCTTGTTGCACAAATTGCACAACCTAAACATTCTTTATTTTCGTCTTTAAAGGTTACAGGAAAAGCTCCTAATGAATTTGCGTTTTCGCTTTTTGTAATAAGTTTTTTCGGACATTCTTTGATGCAAAGATAACAAGCTTTGCATTTTTTTTCATCTATTTCTATATGTGCCATAAGTTCAACCCCTTTATACACTTTAATTTTAGCACTAAGTTTGCTTAAAAAAACAAAATAAAAAGATTTATTAAGTTCTATTTTTTTATTGTGTAAATTCCGCTTCTGTCATTTTCATCGCCGTAATATAATGTTGAATGAAATGCCATTAACTTCGCTTTTGTTTGGATTTCTTTTAGGGAAGTTTCTTTTAATTGTATTGAAAAAACAGTTTTATTTTTTTGATTTGAAATTGTTATAATCCTAAAAGCGTTAGGGTAAGAAATTAAAGACGGTGTGCTTACATGTAAAACATTTTCTTTTTGAATAATTTTTGTTGTGTGGTAATGTCCTGAAAAAACAGCAATCGGATTTTTATATTTTGATAAAATGCTTTCAACTTTATCGGCATTTAAAAGACGATGATTTTTACTTGAAAGAGGTTCTACAACAGGAACATGCAAGAAAATTAAAACAACATCATTTTTATATTTTGCAAGTTGTTTATCCAACCAAATTAATTGAGTTTCGTCTATATTTCCGTTTGAAGTCAATCTGTCATCAATAATGCTATCAAGTGCAATTACCCTATAACCTGCTTTTGGAGAAAAAGAATAATAACCTCTGTTAAATTTAAAATTTTTATTATGTTCTTTTAAAATACTTACATAAAGTTGTTTAGATAAATATCCGCCGATTGAAATATCATGATTGCCGAAAGTTGCATACCAAGGACAATTAAGGTTGTTTGTGTAAGGAATAAATGCGTTCAATTCTCTTTCAAAAGGAGTGTTTATTTGGTCGCCCGTAAACATTACAAAATTAACATTAGGTGTTGAATTTATTTGGTTTACAACATCTGTGAGAATATTTGCTGATTCTGCCGTAAGTCTGTAAGATGTATTTACTTTTTTTGTTGAAAAATGGACATCTGAAACATGTGCAAATGTTAAATTATCGCCAAATGCGGTTGTAACTTGAAATCCAAAAAATAGAACAACAGCTAAAAGCAGTGTAAAAAAAGCATTTGATATTTTTGACATACAACCTTTTTTCTTTTTCATTTTTTCTTCCCATTTTCAAAATTTTCAAAAATAAATCTTTTTAAAGAACTTGCCTTTTCAACATCGCCGTTCATTTCATAAATTTTTAATTTTGATTTGTAAAACAATTTTTCATCAGGATTTTTTGCAATACCTTCGTCCATTTTTTTTAGTAAATATTTTTCAAATCTTGAATATTTAACTTTTTCAACACACATTTCAGATGTGTTTGCCTTTGGAACATCTAAAACAGTGAAATCCTCAACCGTTTGTACAGCCTGTGTTTCAGTGCAAGCGTCTTCCGGTTTTGTTTGAATTAGGTGAATTTGTTCTTTTAAAATTAAAGCGTCTTTGTTTAATTTGTCAATTTTTAAAGCATAATCAACATAAACAGAAGCTTTTTCATAATTTTTTTCATTAAAATAATTTTTTGCAATATCAATATAATCTTGAGTTATTTCAACAGCAAAAGCATTTCCGCAAGAAAAAAACAGAATAAAAATAATTAAAAAATTTTTAATAACCTTTTGCATAAAAGGATTATACCATGAATTTTTTTAAATATTCAATAACATCATTTGGTGTTTTTGCAACGTAATAAATATCATCATCACGTTTTCCGGCAAATTCTACACCTGTATTTCTTGCAAAATTTTGTTTTTCAATTTCTTCAAAAAATTCTATCAAATGATTATAAAAATTATTTGTATTTAATATTATAACAGGCTTTTTAGTAAACCCAAGTTGTCTTTGGACAATCATTTCGGTTAATTCTTCAAGTGTTCCAAACCCACCTGCAAGTGCTACAACACCGTCAGACATTTCGTCAAGCATTGCTTTTCTTGATCTCATATCTTTTGTTAGATAAAATTCATCACAATTACCGTTTTCAATCCCCAAAGCTTTAATTTTTTCAGGCATAATTCCGATAACTTTTCCGCCGTATTTTTTTACCATGGAAGCGTTTGCATACATGCAGCCGATATCTCCGCCACCGTAAACCAAATCTATATTATTTTCTCCCATTAATTTTCCGAGTTCTTTTGCATCTTTATAATAAATCTCATCTAATTTATTACTTGACGAAGAAAAAACACATAATCGAAAAATTCTTTTATCAGTCAAATTTGCCTCCCATAATATAGTAATAAGAACAATATACTCCCAAATTTTTGTTTAAACAATCTTCTTTTGATTTTGCAAATCCAACTTCTTCACCCATTGGTTTTATTTTGTCTTTGTAAATATTTATTCCAAAAACATCTTTCCCCCAAGTATTTGGTGGAAAAATTCCGTTCACATCAAAAAGCATTTTTCCACAAAGTTCTACTCCTTGACAATTTCCGCCAAACCAATTTATTCCTATTATTTCATTATCTTTTGTTAAATATAATTTTTGAAAATAATGTTCATTTTCAGGTTTTACTCGTTTTTTATTTAAAAAAGAAAGATTATATAAGTACGGTTCAACACTTTTTGTAAATCTAAAGTAAGGCATTATGTATTCAAAAAATAAAACCGAGCGTTCTTCTTTTGTTTCGGTATCTTTAAATAAAAGTTCTTTTGTTGGGTCATTTTGTGCTTTTAAAATTGAAAAAGTATAGTATGTATTTTTATAAGTTTCATTCCAATTTGCAACAAATGTTGCTTGTTTTGTATCATCAAATGTTATCGGAATTAGAAAAAAAGCCATTCCCAGTAATACAAAAAATACAATTAATATTTCAATAATACTAAAACCTTTTTTCATAAATTAAGCTACATCTAACCTTCTTTTTTCTTCAATTAATTTGTCATAAACCCAATCAGGCACAAAGTTTTTGCCGAGAATAATTTGACCGTTCATAATATTCGGAGCATGAAAATCAGAACCGCCTGTAACTATAAGTCCGAATTTTTCAGCCATTGTTGAATAATATTCAACCATTGCAGGAGAATGTTTTCTGTGGTAAGCTTCAATTCCTCTAAGTCCGCATGTCATAAGTGTTTTAATAAGTTTTTCTGCGATATCAATATCATGAGGGTGTGCTATAACAGGAATTCCACCTGCTTCATAAATAACCTCGACCGCTTCATGAGGAGAAACAGTTTTTCTTTGTACATAAACAGGTGAAGAATCGTTTATATATTTTGAGTAAGCTTCAATTGTATTGGTAGTTCCGCCAGCATTTACAATAGCTTTTGCCAAGTGAGGACGCCCGATACTTCCACCTTCTGCAACTTGTGATTTTATATCTTCTAAATCAATTGTAATTCCGGCTTTCTTTTTTAATAATGAAATAATTTCTTTTGTCTGTGTTAAACGTGCTTGTTGTTGTGTTTTTAAAAGATTTTGGAAATCAGAATTTCCAACATTCATAAAATAGCCCAGAATATGAACTTCATATTCTTTATAAAGAGTATTTACCTCAATTCCTTGAATAATTTCTATGTTTTTATTTGTTTCTGCAACATGTTTTTTTGCAACATCGTATGACAAAATATTATCATGGTCAGTTAGTGCAATAACTTCCAATCCAACATCAACTGCCGTGTCAACAAGTTTTTCAGGAGAAAAAGCACCGTCAGAATAATTTGTATGCAGGTGTAAATCAGTTTTCACTTTTACCTTCTTTCTTATTTTCTATTACACAAAAAATCCTTTTTATAGAAACAGCATAACCTGTTTTTTTATCTATTTCTATTTCAACAGCATTGATTTCAACATCATTTTCTTCCGCAACTTCATATCTTTCGGGAAGTTGGGTTGTAAAACGTTTTAAAGATGTTTTATAATCCATACCGATAACACTTTCTTTTACTCCGCAAAAACCGACATCTGTAATGTATGCCATATTATTTATAATTTTTTCATCGGCAGTTTGAACATGAGTATGCGTTCCAAGAAATGCACTTAAACCCTTTTCAGAACAAAATTTTGCAAAACAAATTTTTTCTGCAGTCGCTTCTGCATGAAAATCCATTATAATAATCGGAGTTTCTTTTTTTATTTTTTTAATTTCTTTTTCAATTATTTCCCAAGGACTTTTTATGGGGCTCATAAATACTTGTCCAAGCATGTTTATAACCCCTATTTTTATTCCGTTGAATTCAAAAACTTTTGAGCCTACTCCCTTTGTTTTTTTGGGGTAATTTATAGGTCTTATAAGTTTTTCGGCTTTATCTATATAATTAAAAATTTCTTTTTTATCCCAAATATGGTTCCCAGATGTAAAACAATCTATGCCGTATTCAGAAAGTTCGTTATAATTTTTTTCTGTTAATCCGAAGCCATGAGAGGCATTTTCTACGTTTGCAATAATAAAAGGCTTGGATTTTGAAGTAAAAGATGACATATAATTTTGTAAAAAAGTATATAAAGCTTTTCTGCCCCATCTTCCGACAATATCACCTATAAATAAGATTTTTATAATGTCATCTTTCACAATCAATTCCTATTATTTTGCAACTTCAGTTGTTCTGAATTCTCTGACCACGGTAACCCTGATTTGACCCGGATAATCCATTTCTTCTTCAACACGGTTTGCAATGTCTCTTGCAAGCTTTTGAGAAGCCATATCGTCAAATTTATCAGATTCAACAATAACTCTTACTTCACGACCTGCTTGAACGGCAAAAGATTGTTTAATTCCATCGTAACTTTTTACGATTTCTTCTATTTTTTCAAGACGTTTGATATAAATTTCTAATGTATCACGTCTTGCACCCGGTCTTCCTGCTGAAATTGTATCTGCAAGTTTTACTAAAACTGCTTCAATTGTGTTTGCGGTTACATCATCGTGGTGAGCTTCTATTGCATGTATAATATCTTCTTTTTCGCCGAATTTTCTTGCAAGCTCAACACCTAATTGAATATGTGTTCCTTCTTGAGTTTGGTCAACGGCTTTTCCGATATCATGCAAAAGCCCTGCACGTTTTGCCACATAAACATTTGCACCTAATTCAGCTGCTAACATTCCCGCAAAATGTCCGACTTCAAGTGAATGTTTTAAAACATTTTGACCGTAACTTGTTCTATAATAAAGTCGTCCTAAATTTTTGATTAACTCTTTATTTAAACCGACAATTCCCATATCAAGAGCTGCATTTTCACCTTCTTGATAAATTTTCTTTTCAACTTCTTCTCTGGCTTTTTCAACCATTTCTTCAATTCTTACAGGGTGAATTCTACCGTCTTGAACAAGTTTTTCGATTGCAATTTTTGCAATTTCTCTTCTGATTGGGTCAAAACAAGATAAAACAACGGCTTCCGGAGTGTCGTCAATAATTAAATCAACTCCTGTAAGTGTTTCTAAAGTTCTGATATTTCTACCTTCTCTGCCGATAATTCTTCCCTTCATTTCGTCATTCGGAAGTGCTACAACAGAAACTGTTGATTCCACAACTTGTTCTATAACACATCTTTGCATTGTTGTTGACAAAATTTCTTTTGATTGTTCCAATGCGTTTTCTTTTATTTTGGATTCGTTTTCACGAACAAGTTGCATATATTCTTGAGTTAAATCGTTTCTTATTTGTTCTAATAACATATTTTTAGCGTCTTCCGCAGAAAGTCCTGAAATTCTTTCCAATTCTGACGTATGTTTTTGTACTAATTCAGCAAGATAATCTTCTTTTGATAAGATTTCATCAAGTTTTGTATTTAAGTTATGTTCTTTATCAGAAACTTCTTGAAGTTTTGAATCCAAAGTATCCTCACGTTTTGAAAGTTTTTCTTCTGTGCGTGTTATTTCATTTCTTCTTTCTCTGAATTCTTCGTTAAGCTTATCTCTTTCTATTTGAAGAGCTTCCTTGGCGGCAATTAAAGCTTCTTTTTTTAATAATTCTTCTTTTTCTTTTAAATCGTTTGAGCATTGTGTTGATTGAGCCTTAAGAAGTTTTATTTTTGAATGCTGGACAAAAATAAAAGCAATTAAGGCAATTGTTAAAATAATTGCCGAAACTAAAAGTACATTCATTTGTACACCTATTCCATTTCTATTTTTTTATAACATACACAATACTTCGATATCATATAACCATATCGAAGAACTATTCAAAATTTATTAAACAGATTTTATTGCATATATTTCCAAAAAAATTTATTCCTACTACTATGAGATAATTCTATCATATTTAATAAGATTTGTATATAGGGTAAACTTAAAAACATTGAAAAGCGGGCGAGAAAATATTCTCGCCCGCTTTTCAATAGGAAAAATTTTTATTAAATTATTTTTCAATTTGATTAAATGCGATTGAAATTTTTTCTTTCGGATTTAGGGCTGAAACATTGTTGCCATTTGAATTAACAAGGAAAGCGACTTCTTCACCTGTTGATTGGAACAATCCGGCTGTTCCGGCTAAAGCTGTCATTGTTGCGTTAACAGGGGCTTTTACAACAGATTTTGCAAAATCTTGATAACTTCTTCCGGAAGCTTTAAACTGACCTGATAAAAGTTCACCTGTTGCGATACCGAAGATATTTGTCATTTCTTCAGCGGCGTTTCCGATATTTGAGATACCGCCACCGACTGTTCTGCCGACGTTACCTAAAAGACCGCCTATCCATGTGAAAGGCCATTCAACAGATTTAACAAAGAGATTGGCTTGTTTTTTATCGTCAATTTGAGCCGTTAAAATTTGTTGAGGAAGTTCTGCTCTAAACATACCGTCTTCACTTTGAATTTGTGTAAATACAAGTTTTAATGCACCTTTTTCAGAACCGGAAGGACGAATTACTTCAACGATTTTACCTCTAACTGTTGAACCTGACATATATTCTTGGCCGTTAATTTTTATATTTTCAAGAGTTGTTGCACTGACTTGCTCGCCAACATTTGAAGATTTTGCGTTAATTTGGTCTAAAAATTCAAGTTTTAGTGTCGGAACGGTTATTTTTTCCATTTCTTCGACATAGGCTTTCTTTTCAAGACATCTGCAATCGTTTCTTGCTGTAATAGGGTTTTTATCATAATTATTTGCAATTCTAATCATTTGTAACATAGAGGCAACATCTGCACGAGAAGCTTCTTTGTGTGGTTTTATTGTTTTAGGATTCATAAAATCTTTTAAAGCATCACATTTTAAAGCTTTTGCCACAGATATTCTTGCCCAATCAGGAACGCTTGAACCGTCTTTGTATTTATTTAAGACTTCAGATGCTTCTTCTTCGCTTAAATCACTGTTAATACCTTTTGCAATTACGCTTAGAGCTTCAGCTCTTGTTATATGAGATTGAGGTTTAAATTTGCTATCAGGATATCCTTTTAGCAAGTTTTCTTCAAAAGCTTTTGTGATAACAGGATTTGCCCAGTGTGATTCCGGAACATCAACAAAAGTGTTTGAACTTTGAAGACCATTTTCGTTCATATTAAAGCCTTTTACTAACATACTTGCGAATTCAGCTCTTGTTACAGGTAAATTTGGTTTAAATTTTTTATCCGGATAACCTACAACGACATTATTTATTGCAAGTTTATCTATGTCACAGGCAGCCCAATAGCTTTTAGGAACATCTGGGAATATGCTTGATAACATATCATTATAAATTGCAGCGGCTCCGCCTGTCGGAACGCCGACTTCTTTTAATACTTTTTTATACATTTGCATTGAACTCGGTGTTTCAATATTTATCATTTTATTATTAGATGACTTTATCATATTGTCATCATCAAAACTACTTGCATAAAGTTCTTTTGTCTTATGGTCAACCGATAGAACTTGAGCGGCAGCTCCCGTCAT
>CAYYAL010000005.1:0-8849 GCA_964469445.1 uncultured Muribaculaceae bacterium | reverse complement strand
ATCAGACATCTTTGAGTTTGCTAAAGTCGGCGTTGACAACATTCCGACTAAAATAGCAGCCATAGTTAATTTTTTTATCATAATAAAAACCTCCTTATTTTTTTATTTTCTGATTTTAAAAAGCATTTAGTTCATAATAATTATTTCCATTTTTTTATAGATTAAACATTAGTAAAAATGTTTATCTAATCGGGCTATTTATAAAACTTAAAATCAACTGGCAAAAAAATTTTTTTCGAGGTATTATATGAAAAGTAATTGAAAGGCGTTTTATAAATGAAAAAACAAATTGGAATACCCCGTGCAATGTCTTTTTACAATTTTTATCCTTTTTGGTACGGATTTTTTACTGATTTGGGTATAGAAATAGTATTGTCTGACAGAACAACAAAAAAAACTATGTCAAGCGGAGCTTCACTGGTTGTTACAGAAACTTGTTTACCTGTAAAAATCTATGCGGGACATGTTTTAAATTTAATTGAAAAAGGAATTGATAAAATTTTTATTCCTTCTATTCAATCAATTGCGTATAAGATTTATAATTGTTCTAAAATCAGAGGTTTGCCTGATTTAATCAGAAATGTTGTCAAAAAAGATTTTACAATTATTGAACCGACCTTTGATAAATCTGAAAAACATCAAGGTTTGTATGAATTCTTGAAAGAATCTGTGAAGATTTTCGGAATTACTGATGAAAAACTTATCAAAAAAGCTTCAAAAGCCGGTTGGAAAGTTTATAATAATTTTATGGTGATGACACGTTCCGGTCTTCCTTTTAAAACGGCTATGAACTATGCTCTACAAGGGAAAGTTTTTATTCCTCAAGAAACAAAAGAATATCCGATATCTATTGCATTGGTTTCTCATGCTTATAATATTCAAGATGAACGTGTTTCAATGAAAATTTTTGAAAAGCTTGAAGAAATGGATGTTCGAGTTTATACGGTAAATCAACTTTCTCAAGAACAATTAGATGAAGGTTTATCAACTTTAGGCAGAAATGTTTATTGGGCAAATGAGTTTGAAATGACAGGTTGTGCAGGTCATTATATGCGACAAAATAATATCGACGGACTTATTACATTAACATCTTTCGGTTGCGGGCCTGATTCTCTTATGATTGAAGGCATTGTAAGAAAAGCCGCTGAATTTTCTAAGCCGATGTTGAATTTAACCGTTGATGAACATACAGGCGAAGCAGGTTTTATAACTCGTCTTGAAGCTTTTATTGATATGCTTTACAGAAAGAAAAGAGCAAACATTATTCAAAAAATTAATGTTAATAGTGAGGAAAGTGATGATTACATTCCAAATACTAATTTTATTAACGTATAATTTCTTCAATTTTTTTAGAAGAATTCCCGTCGCCGTAAGGGTTTTTGGCAGATAATCTTGTTTGAGATTTTTCTTTTGATAAAATCTTTTCACTTTCATCTATAATTTTGTCATAATCAGCTCCTACGAGAATTGAAACACCTGCATTAATTCCTTCGTATCGTTCTGTTTCATAACGCATTACAAGTGTCGGACAACCGAAAGAAGGAGCTTCTTCTTGAATTCCGCCACTATCTGTTAAAATTAATTTAGCATTTTTCATTAAATAAACTAAATTTGGATAATCCAAAGGTTCTAATAAATAAATATTTTTAAAATTTTCTAATTTTGAATGAATTTTGTTTTTAACATTTGGATTTGGGTGAACAGGAATTATAAAATTATGGTCAGAATATTTTTTCGCTAAAGAAGAAATAGATTTTATAATTTCATCAATTCTTGTTCCGTGATTTTCTCTTCTGTGAGCTGTTATCAGTACTAATTTATCATTAATTTCGATATTTTTTTCTTTAAAAAATTCAGCGGATTTTGATAAAGTTTCTTCCGATAGGCAGAAAAGAGCGTCTATAACTGTATTTCCAACAATATGAATTTTTTCTTCAGAAATATTTTCTTTTAATAAAGCTTGTTTATTTGTTTCTGTCGGAGCTAAATGAATATCGACAATTCTTGAAGCCATTTGTCGCATAGCTTCTTCAGGAAACGGTTCAAACAGGTCATAACTTCTCAAACCGGCTTCAACATGAGCTATCGGAATTTTATTATAAAAACTTGCCAAAGCACCTGTCAAAACAGAAATTGTATCACCTTGCACAAATGTTAAATCTATTTTGTTATTATTGAAAACTTCTTGCAATTTATTTAAAATTCTTGCCTGAACCTCACTTAAAGCTTGATTTTCTTTCATAGAATTTAAGTTTATATCGGCTTTTAAATTGAAATAAGCTAAAGTTTGGTTTGAAAGTTCTTTTTGTTGTTCTGTATTGCAAATTATCACATTATATTTTTGCGGATATTTTTTCAATTCCAAAATGACGGGAGCTAATTTTATAACTTCTGGTCTGGTACCGAATATAAACAAAATATTTTTCATAAAAAACCTCTGCAATTATTTTAACATATAAATAAAATATTAATCACATGGTCTAGAAGAAAATATAAAATTACATCAAAGGGTTGATGATAGGAAAAGCCTTTGTATAGTAAATTATATGTGTTGAGTAGAAATATACGATAAATAGGAATAAAAGAACTCAACAAAACTTGGGAGAGGATATACTTTGTCTATAGAAATGACAGGAGTTGACATAGTTTTAAATCGCATCAATTCAATTGAGAAGAATTTTAATGCGTTAGAAAACATTACAATGAAACCCGATGAGAGTTTTCAAGCGATTTTAGATGCTTCCATGTCTGATAAAACATCTGGAACAAGTGCTTCCAGACAAAAAATAGAAGCGTTAATTGATGAATATGCAACAAAAAATTCACTTGATGCCGATTTTGTAAAAGCAGTTGTAAAACAAGAATCAGGATATAATCCAAAAGCTACATCTCATTGCGGAGCAATGGGTTTGATGCAATTAATGCCTTTAACAGCAAAAGGTTTGGGTGTTGAAAATCCTTATAATGCTCAAGAAAATATTGAGGGTGGAACCAAATATTTAAAAGGATTGATGGATAGATTTGGAAACAATAAAGAACTTGCACTTGCAGCATACAATGCAGGTCCGAATGCGGTTAAAAAATACGGTGGAATTCCGCCTTATGCAGAAACTCAAAATTATGTAAAAAGTGTAATGGCAAACTATGATAGTTTGAAAAGGTATTAAAATGTTATTAAGAGGATTAGAATCAGCATCTAAAGGAATGCAATCTCTTATAGAGATGAATGATAACACGGCAAATAATCTTGCTAATGTTAACACTGTGGGCTATAAAAGACAAAATCTTACTTTTAAAAATATTTATGAAGCAGCTGTTATTGAAAAAACAGGAAATGCGATTTCAGGTGATACAAGAAATATCGGAACATTAAGTGTCGGAAATGAAGTTCAAAAATTGACACACGATTTTTCAAGAGGAGCTTTTCAAGAAACAGGTTCACCTTTTGATTTGGCAATTGCAGGCGACGGTTTCTTTAAAGTTCAGGATACCGACGGAAATATTTGTTATACAAAAAACGGTTCTTTTACCATAAATAATAATTCTAATTTGGTTACAAAAGACGGAGATTATGTTTTAGACGTTGAAAATAAAAGGATTAAAATATCAACAGACGGTTTAAGTATGCATTCTGTACACGATATTGTTGTAAATGAACGTGGACAAATTGAAATTAATAATGAAAAAAATAAGGTTACATTACAAACTTTGAAAATAGTTGATTTTTCGGATAAAGAAGAATTACAAAGTGCAGGTGCAGGAAAATTTTTGAATAAAAATCCACAAACAAATCCTGAAAAAAAAGCGGATAAATTTGTTATACAACAAGGATTTTTGGAATTATCAAACGCAAATACAGTTATGGAAATGATAAATACAATAAATACAACAAGAAATTATGAAGCATTATCAAAGATAGTAAAATCAAGTGATGATACACTGGCAAAAGCAATGTCAGTCGGACGAATGAGGGGATAAGTGAATATCTGTAAAAGTTTATTTACTTAATCGAAAAGGAGAAATTAATGTTAAGATCGCTAACAACAGCAGCAACGGGTATGATAGCTCAGCAAAATTATTTGGATATAGTCGCAAATAATATTGCAAACGTTAATACAACAGGGTTTAAAAAAACCAGAGCTGAATTTCAGGATTTATTAAGTCAAGCAACAAGAACACCGGGTGCTATGATAAATCAAGGTACATTTCAACCGGTAGGTGTTGAAGTGGGATTAGGGGTAAAAACTGCGGCAACAACCAGAGTATTCAATCAAGGGATTTTAATTTCAACAGGAAGAAATTTAGATGTGGCAATAGAAGGCGAAGGATTCTTTCAAGTTATGAAAGAAGACGGAACTTTGGCTTATACAAGAGACGGTTCTTTTAAAGTTGATGCAATGGGTCAATTATGTACAACTGATGGTCTTTTAATTCAACCACAAACCGCAATTCCGAGAGATGCTTCTGAAATTAATATTACACCTGACGGAAATATTTCTGTAAAAGTCGGTACAAGTACCACTCAAACAATTGTCGGTCAATTACAATTGGTTAAGTTCCAAAACCCATCAGGACTGCTTTCTGTCGGACATAATATGTATGTTGAAACTCCGGGTTCAGGAACTCCGATTCAAGATGTTCCGGGTCAAAACGGTATGGGGCTTCTTCAACAAGCTTTCTTAGAAGGTTCTAACGTTCAAATTGTTGATGAATTGATTAACCTTATTAAAGCTGAACGTGCATTCGAATCAAATTCTAAGATTATTAACGCTTCAAGCGATATTCTTAAACAAACGAATAATCTTGTCTAGTAACAAGATTTAACAGGGAAATTATGATAAAAAAATTATTAATATCTTTAATAACATTTGTAACTTTAGCGGGAATTTCTGCTAAAGCTCAAGTTTTATTTGCGGAAGATATTAAAAAAGAAGTTTCTCATCAAGTTGAAGTCAGTTACGCAAAATATACAGATGCAAGATTGGAAGCTAAAGTAATTTCTTTACCTTTCAATAATCTTTCTGTTCCTGACGGTCAAGTTAAATATGTTGTTTCTTCTAATCAAGACAAATTTTTAATCAGAGATTTAAAAAAAGTAGATGTTTATGTAAAAGGAAAATTGGTCAGAACATTTAACGCACCTGTTGATGTTAAGGCTTATAAACAAGTTCTTGTTGCATCTCAAATAATTGAAAGAGATAAACCACTTACAAAAATGAATACAAAATTACAAGAACATGAAATTTCTCAATTATTAGGAAATCTTGTTACAGAAGAGATGCTAAAAAAAGATATCTTTACAAGAAAATATTTTAAAGAAAATGAAATTATAGATAAAAGATTTGTAAAATTTCAGCCCGATGTTGCAAGATATTCTTATGTAACGGCGGTTTTTGATAAGAACGGAATACAAGTTGCAATTAAAGGATTAGCTTTAAATGATGCAATGGTCGGTGAATATGTAAATATAAAAAATGAAGAATATAACAGGATTTACACAGGAAAAGTAACCGCAGAAAATACGGTATTAATAAGGTAAATGGGGAAAAAATGAAAAAAATAATTTTAATATTAACAATATTGATGATATCTACAATGAGTGTAAGTGCAGAATCTTTATTTACACTTCAAGCAGCTCAAAATTATTCATCAGCTCCGAAATCGCTTTTCGGCGGGGTTCAAGCAAGACAAGTCGGAGATTTAATTTCTATTGTTATGAGTGAAAGCGTTACTTTATCGGATAATTTATCTTATTCATCAGATAGATCATCAACCACAGTTGATAATTTTACAGGTAATTTGAACAGAATTTTTGGAATAAGTTGGTTTAAAGATGTAAATAATTTCGGCGGTTCAAACGAAGTTGAAAGCGGAACAAAAACAACCAGAGCATTAAATTTGGGTGATACAATTGCCGTTCAAGTTGTTCAACAACTTGCTAACGGAAATTTATTGGTTCAAGGTAAGAAAGTTTTAGTAAATAGCAACGAGCGTATGGATATGGTTGTAACAGGTCTTATCGACCCAAGATGGATTTCTGCAACAGGAACAATTTCTTCAAACAAAGTTGCTAACTTACAATTCGCAGTTTCAGGCAGAGGAACGGTTTCTCGTTCAGATAATGAAGGTATCTTAAACAGAGTAATAAAATACTTCTTCTAATAAAAAATAAAGTAGACAGGGAAGGGAAAAATAATGATTTCAGCAATAGGTTCAGGACAAATAGATTCGATAAAAATGATGAATACTCTTAATGCATTTAAAGCAGAAAGTGCTGTTCAAAATAAACAGGAAGCGGCTATCCCTGAACTTGCAGAAACGATGAATACAATAAGCGACAATATTTTGAAAGGCACAAATATAAATGAAATTCAAGATTTTGCAAAAATTGTCGGGGAAAATGATTTAACAGAAGGTGATATAAAATACGGATTACAATACGGAAGAAGTGTAATTGCGGAATTTATAGCGTAAGGGTGAGAAAATGAAAAAGATAGTAACATTTTTATTAATAGCGTTGATAACGGGTTTAATGCCTATACAGGCAGCAAATGTAAGAATTTTGGATATAGCTTCGGTAAAAGGTGTTCGAGAAAATCAACTTGTAGGATACGGTATTGTCGTAGGTCTTCCGGGAACAGGTGATAACTCTCGTTCAACACAAATTACAAATAAAATGTTATTAATGAATTTAGGAACAGTCATTGAACAAGAAAACTATATACAAAAAGGGTCTTCAGCAGCTGTTATTGTAACAGCGACAGTTCCTGCATTTGCAAAAATAGGTGAAAAAATTGATTGTACGGTATCAACAATGGCAGATGCAAAGAGCTTGGAAGGCGGAGTTTTAGTTCAAACAATATTAAAAGCACCAAACGGTGAAGCCGTAGCGGTTGCACAAGGTCCGATTTCTGTTGCAGGCGTTAAGGCAAGTTCAGGCGGAAGTTCTACCAGAACAACAATTACAACAACAGGCAGAATTCCTGCAGGAGCAATTGTTGAACGTGATATGGTTACTGAAATAGGCGATGAAGATACGATTACTTTAACTTTTGACAAATCAGATTATACGCTTGTTTCAAGGGTTGCACAAACTGTTTCAAATCTTGTTTCTCCGGCAAAAGCAATTGATGGAAGCAGTGTTCAAATTTTAATTCCTGAAAAATTCAGAAATAACAGAGTTGATTTCTTATCAATAATTGAAAATTTAGAAGTTTCTCCAACTCAAGATAAAGCGAGAGTTGTTATAAATGAAAGAACGGGAACCGTTGTAATTGGGGCTGATGTGAAACTTATGCCTGCTGCGGTTGCTCACGGAAACCTTACGGTTACTGTTTCAACAACGAATGAAGTTTCTCAACCGAATTCATTTGCAGGCGGTGCAACTGTCGGTTTTTCAAATTCAACAATTTCTGTTAACAAAACACCGGGAAATGTTATTGCTATACCTGCTAACAGCAATTTGAATGATTTGGTTACGGCACTTAATTCAATAGGAGTTACACCTGTTGATTTGATTGCTATACTTCAATCACTTAAAAAAGCAGGAAGTTTACACGCAGAATTAATTGTAATTTAGGAAAGGTAAAAATGATAACGCCACAAATTGATATTGATACAAGTGCTGTTTCAGGTGAGCAACAATTAATAAATCATATTAAACAATTACCGTCTTCAAAAGAACAATTAAAGAAGGCGGCAGATGAATTTGAAGGTGTTTTTATTTCAAAAATGTTTGAACTTATGGATAAAACGGTTGATAAAGAGGGTGGCATTTTTGGGCAAGAAGATAAATATATGGATAAATTCAAATCATATATGTTTAATCAGTTAGGAAGAGATTTGGCAAGTAATCCAAATACGACATTTGGATTTGCTAAGCAAATTTATGAACAAACAAAGAAATTTATTGGGGAATAACATAGGGTTTAAAAATGGACGTACTTTTATTAAACAAATTTGAACAAAATATTGAAGAAGAAATCAAGGCTTATGAAGAATTAGAAATTCTTTATAAGGAAAAACAATCGGCTTTAGTTACAGGCATGGTTGATAAGCTTCTTGGTGTTGATTCAAAAATATTGGAAAAAGCAGAACAATTAAAGATTTTAAATTCAAATCGAATTGAAACTTCAAGATATTTGGGTGATGAAAATCTTTCCATGACAAATGTTATTGAAAAGGCAAAAACAGTAAATGAGCAACTAGCAAAAAAATTAATTATTCAAAAAACAAAGTTAGGTCTTTTATCAAGTTCTTTGGGAATTTATGAAAAAACGAATATGCAACTTATTAAACATGGTCTTACGATGACAGGAAAGACATTAAATATAATAACAAATGTACTTTCTCCGCAATCAACACAATATAATTCAGTTGGGAAAGAGGTTAGACGTAAAGATATGGTACAAATAAGTTCAATTATAGAAGAAGCATGAGGTAAGAATGAGCAGCATACTATCAACATTAAATATGTCCCAACAAGCACTTTTGGTTAACCAAGCGGCTTTAAATGTTGTTTCCAATAACATTTCAAATATGAATACAGAAGGTTATTCCAGACAACGTGTAGAATTATCTCCTGCCATAAATTACAGTCCTATCGGTGGGAATGTTTATTCACAAGTTAATTCCGCAGCAGGTGTTCAACTTGATTCCATAACTCGTTATACAAATGAATATTTAACAAATTATTATAGAGAAAAAAATTCAGATTTGTCTTATTTGGAACAGTATGCACAGATAGGTTCTGATTTGGAATCTATTATGAATGAGTTAAATGGTACAGGTTTAGAAATTGCGTTTGAAAACTTTTATGAAGCAGCAAGAGAAGTAAACAATAAACCAAG
>CAYYAL010000004.1:49099-50585 GCA_964469445.1 uncultured Muribaculaceae bacterium | reverse complement strand
CTTTTTATGTTATGAAAAATAATTTTGAAAAAGTAATTGGATTTGCAAAATTGGAGCCTTATCAAGATAAATCTATTGATGATATTACCAAAATCATAGTAGAAAATTCAAAAAGTTATATAAATTATAAATCAAAAAATCTTTGGGTTAAAAACGCAAACCCAATAGATATAAAAGACGGAAACGATTTACCTGATTTTGAAATTATTAAAAAGATAGCTAATGAAAATGACTTAATTACAGACGAATTAGAAGATTAAATTTTTCATTCAAATTTCTTTGTTAATTTTTTTTACAATTTGACGATTTTTATCAATAACCATGTGAAAAAATACTTTATATAAGTATAAAAGTAGTGTGGTGTATCTTTATATGGTAAAAAATATAAGTGTGTATAGCAGTGGCATTGTGAATGCTTCACCCGTTTCTTTCGGAAACGGCAAGCACTATGTATATAATAATCAACTTCAAAATGATTTTTTTAGAAGCGAATTAAATACACTTGTCAATCAAAAATCAGTTTACGGTATGATTGAATCTAACCCCAATATTGCTAAAATACTTTCAAAAGAGAATATTAAAGTTTCAATAAATATGAAAGAATTAAAGAATTTAACAGAAGGGCATTTGGAAGCTACAAGAACCGTCGCAAACGGCATAATCAGCTATCTTCCTCCGGCAGCTAAACAAAAAATAAATAAGCCTGCCATTCAACAAGCTTCATTATTACACGATTTCGGCAAAGTTCTTATCCCTGAAAAAATCCTTTGCAAAGAAGGTAAATTAACCGAAAATGAAAAACGGATAATGGATTTACATTCCGAACTTGGATATCAAATGCTTTTATCTCAAAATATTAATCAAACAACCTTAAATTTAATAAAGAATCACCATAAACCTTTAACTTCAAATGATGATATAAATTTGCAAGTCCTTCAATTGGCAGATAGATTTGCCGCATTGAAAGAAGAAAGAGTTTATAAAGATGCATTTTCTGACAAAAAAGCTTTAGGAATTTTATATAAAGATGCAAAAGAAGGTAAAATTCACCCTCAAGTCTTTACCGCACTCGTAAATTACGTTAAAAATAATGAAAAAGAATTAAATCGAGAAATGATTGAAAATCAAAAGCAAGTTGTAAATATTTAATCTGATAACTGCGTCTGCTAAATGATTTATATGTTTTTTATCTTTGCAAAATAAGTAATTTTTTGATAAAATAAATTTGGGTATTTTATTAAGGACACGAGATGGAAAAAAGTACAAATCAACTTTTAAAACCGACGACTTATAACATAAATAAAAATGGAAATATAGAAATCGGCGGTTGTGATTTAATTGAGCTTGCGGATAAATATGAGACGCCGCTTTATGTAATAGATGAGGCTACAATAAGAGCTATTTGTAATGATTATAAAAAAGCATTTTCATCTTATGAAAAAATAAATTTTATGTACGCATCTAAAGCTAATCTTAATTTAGCAAT
>CAYYAL010000004.1:47839-48999 GCA_964469445.1 uncultured Muribaculaceae bacterium | reverse complement strand
AAATTCGGGTTTGATATGGCAGAAATTCCGCAAGCCGTTGAATTAATCTTAAATGAATATACAAATCTTGTATTAAAAGGATTTCACGCACATATCGGTTCTCAAATTTTTGAAACCAAAGTTTATGAAGATGAAATAGAAATTTTGATAAAAGAACTTTCTGAAACAAATAAAAAATTCGGTTTAAATCTTTCAGAAATCAATATCGGCGGTGGTTTGGGCGTAAAATATGTTCAAGGAGATTTTCCGCCTTCAACATTTGAAATTGCGAATATAATTTTAAATGCGTTAGATGAAAATATTAAAAAATATGGGTTAGAAAAACCTACAATATACTTAGAACCTGGTAGAAGCATAATTTCTACTTCAGGAGTTACTCTTTATACAATCGGAAGTTCAAAACAAGTTCCTCACGGTGGAACAAAGTATGTTGCAGTTGATGGGGGAATGGCTGATAATCCTCGCCCAAGCATGTATCAAGCAAAATATTTCGCTCAAATCGCTGATAAACCATCGGAAGAAACGACACAAAAAGTTACAATTGCAGGAAGATTTTGCGAATCAGGCGATATTTTAATTAAAAATATTGATTTACCTGAATTATCTGAAGGCGATATTTTATGCGTATTTAATACAGGTGCTTACAATTATTCTATGTCAAGTAACTACAATCGTGTAGGAAAACCTGCAATGGTACTTGTAAATTCTGCACAATCTGATATTATTATTAAAAGAGAGAATTTAGAAAATTTAATTGCATTTGATGTGATACCGAACAAATTATAGAAAGTGATAAATGGAAGATATATTAAATTACTTAAAAACTCAAGCCAATTTAGTTGACTGGTCCTTCAGTTGGATTAATATATCAGAACTCTTAATTATAGCAATTTTAATGACAGCTTTTTATCAAAAATTTATTAAAAATACTCAATCGGAAAAACTTGTTAAAGGATTATTTTTTCTTGTAATAGCTTGGATTTTTGCAGAAGTACTTGATTTGTTTAACCTTTCTATCTTAGGAATGTTTCTTAAAGGTGCAGTTACGCTCATTACGTTGAGTTTAATCGTAATTTTCCAACCGGAATTACGTAGATTTTTAGGATACCTTGGGCAACCCGGATTTATAAATAAATTTTTCTTCCATAAAACAAATGAAC
>CAYYAL010000004.1:38802-47739 GCA_964469445.1 uncultured Muribaculaceae bacterium | reverse complement strand
GGAATGTCTGAAAACACCGATTCCGCTTGTCTCGTTGTTTCAGAAGAAACGGGTGATGTTTCTGTATCTGTCGATGGAATTATTAAAAAATACGAGGATTTGACAACTTTAAAAAGCGATTTAGAAAAATTATTGGGTTATAAATCAAATGAAGAAAAACTTATTAAAAAAGATAATTTTACGCTAGAAAAAATGCTTTTACACAAAACAGATAAAACCGAGGTATAAATTGTTTAGGAAAATCATAATTCAAACCTTCTTTTTAACCTTCGGAGCGATGCTTGCCGGATTTGCACTTGAAGGATTTCTAGTCCCAAATAATATAATTGACGGCGGGATTATAGGTATTTCTATAATGGCAAGTTATTTGACAAAATTACACTTTCCTCAAATTTTAGCATATCAAAACATGATTTTAGGTTTATTCATTTTTATATTAAATCTTCCTTTTATCTTTTTAGCATTTAAAAAAATGGGAAAATTCTTTGTTTTAAGAACATTATTCGCAGTTTCAATGCTTTCAATTTCAGTTTCACTATGCCATTCAATAGCAGTAACCAATGATTCTCTTTTAGCAACTGTTTTCGGAGGTTTATTGTTAGGAACAGGTGTTGGATTTGTCTTAAGATTTCATGGTGCGATGGACGGAACTGAAATCGTAGCAATAAGATTAGCTAAAAAATTTGGCTTTTCAGTCGGCGAAATAATCATGTTCTTCAATATATTCATCTTTATGGGTGCAGGATTTTTATATGGCTGGAATCAAGCAATGTATTCTATAATGGCTTATTTTATAGCTTACAAAACAATTGATGTTGTAGTTGAAGGATTATCCGAAACAAAATCAATAACTATAATTTCTGACAAATCTGAGCAAATAGGTCAAAGCCTTATCTCAGAACTTGACGTTACCATAACATATATTTCAGGCGAAGGCGGTTATTCAGGACTTGATAAAAAAATAATTTACTGTGTTGTCCCAAGACTTGAAATGATTAAACTTAAAGAACTCGTGAAAACCATTGATGAAAAAGCTTTCATTGCAATTGAAGATGTCCACGAAGTCGAAGGTTCCAGAATTGGTAAAAATAAAAAATAAGTTTACAACTGGACTTTTATTTACAAATATAATATAATTTAGAAAAAGGAAAAAAAATGGCTAAACATAATGATACAATACCTATAGAAGTAAGCATTTTAACAGCTGATCATGATATAAAAGGGACTGTTCATGTTTCAAAATATACAAGTACAAATCGTGAATTAACAGATTTGTTAAATGATAGAGAAAGACGTTTTTTAGCCGTTACTAATGCTGAAATTTACCCAAGAAATTCAAACCAAACACCAAGAAGATACAATTTTTTAGAAATTCACATGGATTACGTTTTAATGGTACACCCTTCTTCTCAAGCTGTTTTTAAAGAAACGGGCAAAGCACAAGAAGATATTGCAAGATTTAGAGAATTAAGAAATAAACTTTCTCAAACTAAACCTTTTTAATATTTTAAACGTATTTTAAATATTTACTTAATCGGCAAATAAACTTGGGGATAGTTGTAATCTTCAATAAATCCAACGCTTCTATACATCTTTAACGCTTTGTTATTATCAGTTTCGGTTGTCGTATTAACTTCCATAATACCCTGTTTGTAAGCCATATCCACAATTTTATCCAATGCGTTTTTAAGCAAATGTTTAGATAACCCCTTACCTTGATGTTCTTCCGTTATGCAGAAAATAGGTATATTAACAATACTTCCGCCTGTAATATTCATAAAACAAAAACCACAAGGAGAACCGTCATAGAGTAAAACCATCGTAGCTTCAGGTAAAAAATCGGCATAGATATTATTCACAATTTTATCTATAATATCGGAAGTCCCTTCAATCGACTTAAACCTCGGGTCAAACAATGCATCAGAAGTATTTTCAAACGCTGATTGAACTATTTGGACAGCAGTTTCCTTAAACGCATCGTCCCATGGGACAATATTGTAATGAAAATCTTTTTCTGTAAGTTTAACATTTTCTAAAACTTTTTTTGAAGTCGCATCACTCATCAAAAATCTTAAAACAGCAAGCCCAATCGGTTTAAACCCATAATTTGTAATATCAGCTATAAAATCGCCTTGAGAACCAAGCATCGGATAACAAACTATTTTATCAGCTCTATCTTCTTCCGTAATTTCAAGAAATTTTTCCAATAAAGCTTTTCTTTTTTCAACCAAATTTTCATCGCCCAAGCAATGAATAAGATTTAATTCAACAGCTTCTGAAATTGCTGTTGTATAAACCAAAAATGCGGTAGGAATATAATCTTCCAATAAAACAAGACATTTAACAAGTCCTTTTTCGATTGCTTCTATAAACTCATCAAAAGAAAGCGGTTCCAATTCAAACTTATATTCACTGACGGCTTTTGCTCTAAAATCGGCATAAACGCCTGCAAAAATTTTATACAGATTGTACGTAAGTGGTTGTATTTGATAATCTAAGCTCATATTTATTTTAAACTCCATCTCGTAAAGATTATAACACAATCAAAACATGTGTTGCATTTTTTCTTTTTTAGTTTCCATATATCTTTTATTATAATTATTTATATCAGGTTCCAAATTCACGACATCATTGATTTTCAATCCATAACCACTAAGTCCTATTATTTTTTTAGGATTATTAGTTATTAAATTAAAATTATTAAATCCCAAATCGAGAATAATTTGAGCACCCACTCCATAATCTCTCAAATCAGGAGCAAACCCAAGCGAAACATTTGCTTCGACTGTATCAAGCCCTTTTTCTTGTAATTCATAAGCTTTAATTTTATTCAAAAGCCCGATACCTCTACCTTCATGATCTCGCATGTAAATCAAAGCACCTTTTCCGTATTTATCAATCATTCTTAAAGCCGTATGTAATTGTGAATTGCAATCACATTTTAAGCTATGGAAAATATCTCCGGTCAAACATTCACTGTGAACTCTGATTAGAGGGATTTTATCTGAACCGTCATCTTTCACAAGTGCGACATGCTCTTGTTGTGTCAAATGGTTTAAATATCCGTAAATTTTAAAATCACCGAATTTAGTAGGCAAAGTTGCTTGAGCTTCTCTTGTGACAAATCGTTCTGTTTTCAGGCGATATTCAATAAGTTGAGCGACCGTAATAAACTTTATACCGTGTTTTTGTGCAAATTCTTTTAATTCATCTCTGCGAGCCATTGTCCCATCAGCATTCAGAATTTCGCACATAACACCGGCAGCATAATTACCGGCAAGTTTTGACAAATCAACCGCTGTTTCTGTATGACCTATTCTCTGCAAAACCCCGCCTTCTTTTGCAACACAAGGAAAAACATGCCCCGGACGTCTTAAATCTGAAGGAATTGTTTTTGAATTTATTGCAACTTGAATTGTTTTTGCCCTATCAAATGCTGAAATTCCTGTGGTTACGCCAAAATCATTGCTTGCGTCAATACTTTGAGTAAATGCTGTTTGCGAACTTTCAGTATTTTTTTCAACCATTTGTGTCAAATTAAGTTCTTTCGCTCTTTGAGAATTTATCGCAAGACATATCAAACCTCTCGCCTCTGTTGCCATAAAATTTATTATTTCAGGAGTAACTTTATCTGCAGAACAAATCAAATCGCCTTCGTTTTCTCGAGCTTCATCGTCGGCAACAATTATCATTTTGCCTTGTTTAATGTCCTCAATCGCTTCTTCTATTGAATTAAATATTTTTTCCATCTTAAATAAACCCGTTTTCTGCCAAAAAATTTGTCGTTATCTTATTATTATCCGCACAAAGCATTTTTTCAACGTATTTTGCCAATATATCGACTTCAATATTTACATTATCGCCGACTTTTTTAAATTGAAAAATCGTATTATTAAAAGTATGGGGAATAATTGCAATTTTAACAATATTATCCTGAATATCTGCAACAGTAAGGCTCACCCCATCAATAGTAACAGAACCTTTTTTAACTATGTATTTAATAAATTTATTATCTATTTTTATAGAAATATTATAAAAATCTTCAATTTTTTTTATATTATAAATCTCTGCAATGCCATCAATATGTCCCGAAACCAAATGTCCGCCAAGTCTGTCTTCCAACCTCAAAGCACGTTCCAAATTAACTTTTTCACCTGCTTTAATCACAGAAAAAGTTGTTACAGAAAGAGTTTCTTTAGAAAGTTCTGTTTCAAAACATTTTTTATCGAATTTCATAACAGTTTGGCAAACTCCGTTAACAGCAATACTATCGCCGAGTTTTACCCCTTCTAAAACTTTTGAACATTCAATTCTTAACAAAGCCTTATCAAAAGTGCGACTGATTTCTTTTATAATACCGATTTCTTCAACAATACCTGTAAACATATCTACATTTTAACATGAATAATTTTTTCATAAGAATTTTCAATTTTCTCTCTTAAAACAGCATCTTTTTGTGCAATTTTATAAAGGTCTTCAATAAGGTTTAAAGTTTCATCGTAAGAATTTCTGTAAATAAACATATTAATGCCTGAGCACAATGCCTTTATTAATGTTTCGACGCAATCGCCGGAAACTCCTTTCATACACATATCATCAGAAATTACAATTCCTTCAAATCCAAGTTTTTTTATAAGATAATTTTCTATAACATTTTGGCTCAAAGAAGCGGGTATTTGTTCGCTATCAAAGCATTTGCAGTGCAAATGTGCAACCATAACCATCTTTATCCCGTCTTTAATTGCAATTTCAAACGGTTTTATATGTTTTTCTTCAAATTCTTCTAATGATAAATTGATCTCCGGCAAAGTCTTATGACTATCCGCATTTGCATCGCCATGACCCGGAAAATGTTTTACACAAGGAAGAATATTTGTTTTGTCATAAACAGATTTTACGATTTTAAATCCTTGAACGACTTCACAAGTCTCGGAAGAAAACGCCCTTTCTCCGATTATAGGATTATCAGGGTTTGTGTTTACGTCAATACAGGGTGCAAAGTTTAAATTTATACCAAATTTTTCAAGCTCTTGTAAAATTTCATGAGTTTGATTTATCAAAAAATCTTCGCCTTTTTCAAATGCAAACTTTTGAGATAAATACTTTTTACCACTATAAATATTTTCAGTCCTCTCAACTCTTCCGCCTTCTTGATCTATCGATAAAAACGGTGAAATAAGAGCTTTTGATTTAATATCATTAATTAATGTCTTAAATTGAAGTCTATCAAATATGTTTTGCGTAAAAAATATAACTCCGCCAAGCCCGTTTTCTAAAGCATAAATTAAATTTTTATTTTCATCTAAACTTTTTCCCTCTAAACCGAGTATAAAAAGTTGAAAAATTTTAGTTTTTAAAGAAATTTCCATAAAAATATCATACATTTAATTGAGGCGACATTGCAAGTCTTTTTGTATTATAATTTATATAGAAATGGGGATAAGCATGAAAAAAGTTTTATTATTGTTATTTGTCGGGATTTTAATAATTTCAGTTTTTAGCGTTGATGCAAATGCGGCTAAAAAATCCGGAAAAGGAAAAGGCTTATCTGCGACAGCTGTACAAGAAATGTCGGATGAAGTCGATAGATTAACAATGAAAATGTATTCAAGAAGTTTGTTTTCACCGGAAGATAATGCAAAACTTATTGATGTAAAAATAAAATTAGATAATCAAATTCTTACATCTCCTGACCCTACAATAGCACCTTTGTATTACAAAGCAGGTGTTTTGTATAAATCAAGAGATATGAGAGCAGAAGCAATAGACTGTTTCCAAACGATTTTGGAAAATTTTAAAGATACTGCACTTGCACCAAAAGCAAAAGCACAACTTTTAGATATGGGAGTTGTTGTGAAAGAGGATACTCCTGCAGAAGGTGAAGAAGGCGGAGATGAAAGCGAAGAATAATTGCATATAAATTAAAAAAGGGCTGGATTTTGAAAAAATCCAGCCCTTTTTTATGTAAATTTTTCTTACAAAAGATTGTATATGATTTTTATTTCAAATAATATTGAATGACGAGGAAATGGTGTGAAAATCATCAACTGTGCCGCAACCGTAAAGTCGGAACACTCAAATGGGGCAAAAGAGGGATAACATGTTAAATACCCTTTTAAATATAAGCCCGCACTTCGAGCAAAAGTGAAATTTTTTTTATGTAAAATTTTGTTTGACCTCGAAAAATCACTTTTATGAAGAGGTTTTTTAAATGACACTACCAATTGCAACAGCAAACAATCAAAGAATAGGAACCTGTCCTCATGGCTTGCCGATGGGAGCATGTCCGATTTGCAACGGTATGGGAGGCGGGGCTCAAAAAAAAGATTTTTCAGCAAAACCGGGGGAAATGTCTTGGGCTGAATGTGCTGCTATCGGAAGAATGATTAGAGCTCAAATGAATGCAAAAACTCAAGCAAACAATCATATTCAAGCTCAAATTATGATTGCAAATTTTCAACGGAATATGGTTAATTTAGCAACTGCTTTGGCAAGTTTTAATGCATCAATTCAAAGGTCAATTCCTGCGGCATTAGCTAAACCTATTATTTTAGTCGTTTCTAAAATTCTTATTCCGACAATAAATATTTTAAAAGATATTCCGACAAATATTCAAAAATTTGCACAAGAAATCACCCAAAAATTTATTGATATTTCAGACAAATTATCAGCAATTTACGGCGAAATGAAAAATGCTATTGAAAAGAAAATAAGTGAAAGCTTCAAAAATATAAAAAAGAAAACTTTTTCTATACTCAATTTATTTACACCGGTTGAAAATTCCAAATTAGATAAACAAATTAAAGAAAATTCAAAAACATTTGAAATAAAAGAATTTTTCCAAAAAATTTACTCCAAAATTTCTGAAAGGAAAGAAAAATGATTAACAATATTCAGCAAGATAACGAAGCATTACGTATAAAACGAAATCTTACAACTTCGCAAAAAAAATCTGCGGATTTAACGAAAGAAGGCGTAGTTGTCAATAATTTTATAAAAGATGATTCTCTATACGATACGTTTATGATTTCAGAAAATTCCAAAATGCCGTCAAAACTTAATGAAGATAAACCCATAGGCGTAAAAAATCTGTTTCCGATAGCAGCTGTTTCAACAGGGGTTATGACAGGAATTACCTTGATGACTATGCTTATCAAAAGAAATGCAAAAGTTAACTTAAATCTACCTGTTGAAAAAAAATTGCCTAATTTAACAAGAAATCTTGCGATAAACGAAGAAACGCACCAAGCCATTTACCAAATGGTTCAAACGCCTAATCAAAAAACAATTCTTGCAGGAGTTGGCGTATTAACACTTACTGCAATGGCTTTTATGGGAAAAATGTTTATAGACGGATTTAAAGATATTTGGATAAAGAAAAAAGAAGCCGATATTCAAAAAAATCTTCAAGAAAACTTAATAGATGTTGAAACTCAATCATTTTCAGGCAAAATTCAAATCATGAGAAGTATGCTTTCTG
The DNA here is from genome assembly GCA_964469445.1 of uncultured Muribaculaceae bacterium. Classification (GTDB taxonomy): domain Bacteria; phylum Cyanobacteriota; class Vampirovibrionia; order Gastranaerophilales; family Gastranaerophilaceae; genus CAYYAL01. The sequence goes on along the minus strand of CAYYAL010000004.1, from coordinate 40,259 downwards.
AAAAAGCAAAAGAATTCAGCCCGTTTTTCGATGATTGCCAAAAAGGAGTTTGCTTTAAACAAAAAACGCCTTACAGCAGAGTATCTTTTACTAATAATCAAAAAAAATCTCCTGAAAATTCAGAAAAGAAATCAACGCTTCAATATATATCAATCGGAATAGGCACAGTCGGAGCAATTGTAGGTTTAAGCCTTCTTGCAATGAAAAATCTATCAAAAAGCAGACAATATTTAGAAAAATATATCAATTCTTCTAAAGAAAAAATCGGCGAAATAATCAGCAAGTCAACAGAAAAAACAAAAGCTACCGATAAAACGAATTTAAAAAATATGTTGCAAGCAATTGATGCAACTCCTCAATTTATAAAAAAAGAACTTAATAAACTACCTTGGCAAAAAGCCGAAAAAGAAGATTTTATTGAACAAATTTTATTTGAAACAAAAAAATCAACAGCTCAAGCCGATAAGGCAATCGGCGGAGACGGAACACCTAAACCAGCATTCTATTCGCACGTAAACGATTATCGTGCTTTTTTCTACAACTGGCTTCTTGATACCTCAAACCCTCTGTTTAGAAATCTTTTCTTAGGTGTAACAGGTGTGAGTGCCTTCTCTTACGGCGGAAAAGTTATGGGCGAAGCTATCAAAGATGTTCAAGTTAAAAAAACGAATGCAGATACAGAGTTAAAATTGCAAAAACGATTGGTATCAACAGAATTAAGGAACTTTAAAACAAAAAAAGACAGTGCTGTTCAACCTTTAGTAAAAGAGTTTTATAATCAGGTTGACAACGGAAAACCTAAAAGCGAATTGAAGGTTATGGCTGAAAACATACTTTCAGAAATCAAAAACGGTCCACCGTTTATTTATTCATAGGAAAGGATATTATTTTATGAATGTAAATCTTAATTTACCGACTTGTGAAAGAAATCATTGCATTTTCGACCAAAAAACAGTTAATCAATATCTTGAAAAAAGAGAAAAGGCACTGCCTGAATTGAGCAAAATAATTGCGACCTCTATGAATGAAAAAGAAGTAGTACAAGCTCTTTACATCGTAGACCGCTCAATTGATAACGGAGTTAACGGAGTTGAAAAACTTTACCCCTCACTTTCAAGATTTAACCAAACAGAATCCCCTAATATTCAAACATTTCTTGCAGGGATTTATCGAAAAACTCAAGTTCCAGACGCTTTTGGACCATTGGTAAATATGCTTATAAAAAATTCTCTTAAACCCGTTTCTAATGAGCAAACATTTGACCCAAACGAAGAAATAGGCGGAGCTATAATAGAATATATTAAATGCGGAAATAATTTGGATATAAAGGCTTAAACCTAGATTTAAGAATTAACAAATCTCTTTCTATAAGTAATTAATTTCCAAACCCCAAATATAAAAACCGGAATTGCCATAACAAAAAGCATTTTCGCAACACCGATAATTTCAGCACCCCA
>CAYYAL010000004.1:36333-38702 GCA_964469445.1 uncultured Muribaculaceae bacterium | reverse complement strand
ATTGAAAGCATTACCACAACGGAAAAAAGTCCTGCTAATTTCAACATTGAAGACCTTACGACAGGGGTTTTGGAGATATATTGCAATGCTTCTTTTAAGTCCGAAACAATGCTTGAATTTTCGGTTTTCACTAATTTTTGTTTATTATATTTCATAAATGCGAGCGAAACAGCAGCTAAAAAGAAAAATAAAGAAATTATATAATGAACAGAATCTATTCCAAAAAGATTTATCAAAGGATCGCCTAGTGCAAACCCAAATATTAAAGAAGCCATCATTGTCGTTGCAAAAAGAGAATTTGCCGTCAACAATTGGTATTTATTAACCGCCGCAGGAATTATAGAAGCCTCCGCCGGCACGAAAAATTGCGTTACCGATGACATTATAAAAGCAACAGCATAAAGACCGTACAAAGTTCCGTCCAAATAAGGTAATATCAGAATTATAACGGCTCTAAGTAAATTCGTTGTTACCATAACCGTTTTTTTACTCCATCTATCTACAAAAACACCTGCAATCGCCGTTAACAAAATCGCAGGGATTGTGAACGCTATATACAACCAGCTTTGCATACTGGTAGATTTGCCCTCGGGGTCAAAATTTATAGCAATAATTGTTACAAACACTACAAAAATAATTCTGTCCGCAAATTGCGAAAATATCTGTGCCAACCAAATCAAACAGAAATCTCTGTTTGAAAACAAGGACCCATATCCCCTCGCCTTATCGAAAATAGAATTCTTTTTTATACTTAACCCCATAAAAATAATTTTATCATATAAAATTATTTTTTGAAAAACATAACGAAATGTAATATATGAATTGACCATACTATGTTTTTGAACTATGCTGTTTGAGTAGTAAAAATAAGTCGGGTCGGAATTAAAAACCTTACCGACATAAAAAAAAATTAAGGAGAATGAAAATGACCAAGAAAAATTTTTTGTTTACATCTGAATCAGTAACAGAAGGACACCCGGACAAAGTTTGCGACCAAATTTCCGACGCTATTCTTGATGAATTTTTGACAAAAGACCAAAGAGCAAGAGTTGCTGCAGAAACAACTGTAACAACAGGTATGGCTCTTGTTTGCGGAGAAATTACATCTGATTGTTATGTCGATATTCCGCACATCGTAAGAAATACAATCAAAAATATCGGCTATAAAGGCGAAGAAGGTGGCGGATACGATTACAAAACATGTGCTGTTTTGACAAGTATCGATGAACAATCTTCTGATATTTCAGGCGGAGTTAACAAAGCATTTGAAACTCGTGATGACAATGCACATACTTCCACGTTAGAAACAGAAGATATAGGAGCAGGCGACCAAGGTATTATGTTCGGGTATGCTTGTAACGAAACACCTGAATTAATGCCTTTGCCTATAAGTTTGGCACATAAATTGTCTTACCGTTTAGCTCAAGTCAGAAAACAAGGATTGTTAAACTATCTAAGACCTGACGGAAAATCTCAAGTTACTGTTGAATACATCGACGGAAAACCTGCTAAAATCCATACAATTCTTATTTCAACTCAACATGACCCTGAAATCAACGGAGAATCTGATAATCAAAAAATTCAAGCTCAAATTAGAGAAGATTTAATTAAATATGTTGTAAATTACGTTTTTGAATCAGAAGATATCAAACCTACTTCTGAAACAAAAATTTTAATTAACCCATCAGGACGTTTCGTAATCGGAGGTCCTCAAGGTGATGCAGGATTAACAGGAAGAAAAATTATCGTTGATACTTACGGCGGTTACTCAAGACACGGTGGCGGAGCTTTTTCAGGCAAAGACCCTACAAAAGTAGACCGTTCTGCTGCTTATGCGGCAAGATATGTTGCTAAAAACATCGTAGCAGCAGGTTTGGCTGAACAATGTGAAATAGAATTGGCTTATGCAATCGGTGTTGCAGAACCTATTTCTATTCTTGTTGATACTTTCGGTACAGGTAAAATTTCTGATGAAGAAATTACAACTCTTGTTGAAAATAACTTCGATTTAAGACCGTCAGCGATTATTAAATCTTTCGATTTAAGAGGATTGCCTGCGAAAAACGGCGGTAAATTCTACCAAAAACTTGCGGCTTACGGACACATGGGACGTACAGATTTTGTTGTTCCATGGGAAGCTACTGATAAGGCAGCAAAATTAAAAGAACAAGCTAAATCAACTTCTTGCTGTTAATTTTATTGCGGTAATTGCAATTTATAAATTGCAATTACCGCTTTTTAAATAATAATTAGACTTGGAGTATGTTTTAGATATTTAGTGAGAATATGTTGTGGTAAATTTTGATGAACTCTCAATTCAACTAGGAGTAAATGACGATCTTGAACCGTCCGAAGTTCTTCGACGATTT
>CAYYAL010000004.1:19237-36233 GCA_964469445.1 uncultured Muribaculaceae bacterium | reverse complement strand
ATGTGTGCAAAAGCTATCGCAAATTTCAAAGATACATCTGCAGTTGTACCGCTTTTATACTGTTTAAATGATAAAGATGAAAATTACAAAGTACGCTTAGCATGTGCCGAGGCTTTAGGTCGAATAGGCGACAAATACGCAGTTGCACCTTTAATCGAACTCATAAAAGATGAAGATGAAAAATCAGTTTATTTACAAGAATCTGCCGTGCTTGCTCTTGGAATGTTGGGCGATTACAGAGCCGTAGACCCACTTGTATCAATTCTTGAAACAAAAAAGGGGATTTTAGACAAATTCACTTTTTTGAAAGAAAGAACCCTTGAAGCATTGAGCAAACTTAATTTCAGAAGCGATAGAGTATTTAAAGCTTTAAAAAATTCTCTTATCGACGAATCGCCTTACGTCAGAATTAACGCCATTGAAGCACTTATGGAATCAGAAGACGAAAGAGCTTATGATTTAATTAAAGAAATGATTCTTGATGAAGATGATGAAGTTAAAAAAAATGCACTTATTGCAAGCTATAACCTTGTCGGGAAAGATATTTTAGACGAAGTCTTATCAGATAATGAAGATAAATATTCCGATTTTGTAAAAGAAGAAGCTCAAAATTTAATAAATGAATATGAAACAGAAAATAATGAAACAAAATAAATCAATAATACTACTTTCAGGCGGTTTAGATTCCTTCGTAAGCCTCGCTATCGCAAAAGAAGAATACAATATTCAGAAAGCCATAACTTTTAATTACGGACAAAAAGCTTTCCAAAAAGAACTTGAAGCTTCAAAAAAAATCTGCGATTATTTTAAAATAGAACACCAAGTAATAGAACTTGATTGGTTATCAAATATTATAAACAAAGATGAAATATGGGTTCCAAACAGAAATGCTTTATTTTTAAATATTGCCGGAAGCTTTGCCGAAGCTAAAAATTTTACTCATATAATTTTTGGTGCAAATGCTCAAGAAGCTGAAAATTTTTCAGATAATACGGAAGAATTTGTATCAAAAATAAACAAAGTTTTTGAATTTTCGACAAAGACATGCCCAAAAGTACATGCTCCTCTTTTAAAATTAAACAAACAAGAAACAGTAAAAATAGCTTTAGACTTAAATTTGCCCCTAAATCTTGTATACAGCTGTTATGAAGGGGACGAGAAAAATTGCGGGAAATGTCCTTCCTGCATGTTATTAAAAGAAGCTTTGTTAAAAAATAGTGATAATTACTTTATTAAATCTCTTTTTTAAATTAGAATTAACTTATGAATACGAAATTTATAGAAAATGAAATAAAATATACCGGAAATGAACTTGCCCCTCATTGGATTTATAAGAAATTTCATCTGCAAGGTGACAGTATAGTTGGGTTTATCGGAGAATGCGAAGTTAATTTGTCAGAAATGGTTGATATTGAAGATGTTATTAATGATGAACCTATTTACAGCAAATCCATGCTCAGTTTTATTATTGAACATTTTAATATAAACTTACCGGAAGGCGTTTGCAGGCAAAGACTTTTTATAACAACGATTAAAGAAGTTCTTGAAGATATGGGATTTTTAATCAAAAGAAACGGCGACGATTTATTTTTTGAAGATAAAAAATTATCCGTCTCAATTGCCACAAAATCTGCGACTTCCGTTCTAATTCATACCGGTTTAAACATAACTTCAGAAGGCACACCCATAAAAACTTCCGGATTAACTTCTGATATGAAAATCAAAAATGTTAAAGAATTTGCCAATAAAATAATGGAACGCTATAATTTTGAAATTAATGATATAATGATGGCTACCGTCAAAGTACGAGGAGTATAATTAATGAAAACACCTGACTATATGAGTTATAATAAATATAAAAAAACAAAAAAAGAAGGCAACGGACAAAAAATATTTGTAATCTTTGTAACTTCTTTTTTCTCAATGTTACTGATTTTTTCCGCAATAGTAAGCAGATTTTCTCCTGATATAAATTTAGAACTTGATAATGAAAATACGCTGGAAGCAAAAGATACTGGGCTTGGCGTTAAACATTTCATAGATGAACGTCTAAAGTCAATTCAAATGGAAGATAATATGGCAGGAGTTTCTAAACCAATTGAAACTGTTCAAAAGACAAAAGATTTCATGGCTAATACAGTAGATTCATTTTCTAAAGAATTAGACGAAAAAGTTATGCTTCCACCTTCTGCAAGAAAAGAAGAGGATACAGCTGATGAAGCTAAATCAGTACTTTCTTCTCAAAACAAATCTCAAGCAGTCAAAACTCAAACCCAAACTCAACAAAAATCTGATGTTTCAAGACCTGCAAAAGTTGTCGTCGGATATTATAATACAAGAGACCAAGCAAAGGTTGCTCAAGGGATATTAATTGATTCAGGCTTAAATGTCGTTCCGTTTATTAAAGATTTAGGCGGAGCTTATACCTTACAAATAGGCTCTTATGCTTCTAAAGCTAAAGCCGATTCTATGGCTGCAGAATTATTAAGAAATAACTTCCCTGCAAGAGTTATTCAAGAATAGAGGCAAATGTGTTCTTATTTTTGATATCTTTCTTATTGATATTTGTATCGTCTTATCTGTTTGCTTGCTTTGTTTCTCCTAAAAAAAATATAATAGGTATTTTAAACTTATTTTTGATAGCTTTTGCTCAAATTATACTTACATTTGAACTTTTATCTCTATTTAATTTAATAAAACCAATTCCTGTACTAATTTTAAACGGATTTTTTTTAATAATAAGTATTATTTTGTTTAAAAAATTCAAACCTCAACCGATAACAATTGATTTTAAAAGATTTACAACACAATTTTTTAATGCCTTAGAACTGGATAAATCTCTTATATTTTTAGTAAGTGCCTTTTTATTTTTTATAGTAATAAGCATTATTCTTTGCATATTAATGCCTATAACAGCTGCAGATTCATTGGCTTATCATCTTACAAGAGTATTGTATTGGATTTCGAACGGAACGCTTAACCATTTTATTACGCCTGACATCAGAAGCCTCTGCATGCCTATTAATTCAGAAATTTTATACACTTGGGTTATGCTATTTTTAAAGAATGATTATTTCTTGACAATTTTCACCTTCATTTCTTATTTATTGGGACTTATTTCTCTTTATAAAATTCTATCCTTTATGGGATTTTCAATGCGAAAAAAAATCTGGACAATTTGTATCTTATCCTCATTTGCAGGGATTGTCATAAATTCTTCCAGCCCAGAAACGGATTTAATTATCGCAAGCCTTTTTCTAACATCTATTGCTATATTTTGGCAAGGAATTAAAAATAATGATAAAAAATCTTTATTTATGTCCTCGCTTGCTTGGGCAATTTCAATCGGGGTAAAAACTCCCGCAATAATTGCAAGCCCTGCTCTATTGATTATGTTTTTATACTTAAGTCTACATTATAAGAAAAAAGAATTTTATAAACCTCTGATTTTTACAATGACATTCCTTTTAGGAAATTTCCTACTTTTTTCAAGTTTTAATTACATACTAAATTTCATAAATTATGGAAATCCGATGGGTGCAAAAACTTTAATTGAAGTTTCTAAAAATAATTACGGAATATTAGCAATCCCGACATCTTCTATAAAATATTTCTTCCAATTTATTGATTTTACAGGTTTTCGATGGAATGAGTATATAGGAATTTATATTATTGATTTAAGAGATTTTTTTATTAATCTCCTAAATTTATCGTGGATACAAGACGGTTTATACACAAGAACGCCCTCTGTCAACAATGCTTTGCTGGAAGTTTATGCAGGTGCCGGAATTTTAGGATTTCTAATATTTTTACCGACTTTATTTTGGGCCTTCTTAAACGGATTTATAAATAAGTTTAAATTTTTCAAAATAAAAACATTATTTGTCTTTTCTTTAATGTTTTTTATCTACGTCTGCTGTTTAAGCTATATAATCGCATTTATGGTTTATAACATAAGACTTATTATGTTTTTTACCATGGTAACAGCTCCGGTAATAGTTTATTCATATTTCAAAAAAAGTAAATTTATAAAACCATTAATTATAATATTTGCCATATTTTATCTAACTATGGTATCAACACGTATTTGGCAAAGACCATTTTTTAAGATTATCAACTTATATAAAAATACAAATTCTATATCAAAAGCAAGAGATGTTTTAAGATATCATGATATTGATAACCCTAAAAATATAGATATTCCGGAATCTTTCATCGCTGATACAATAAGAAAAAAATATCAAAAATCTAAAAAAATTCTATTTTTTGCCCCATCAGGTTCAACTATCTATCCGATTAAAGCCCTTGAATTTGAAGGCTATAAAATTGATACTCCAAGTTTAGAAACCTTCGACTTTGATAATATGAAAAATTATGATTTAGTAATTTTATCTAACAATACTCAATTGTCAACTGTTATAAATGATTTTGAAAACTTTGAAAATCGCTATAAAGTTTTAGAAAATAATGGGATTAAAAGTATCTTCTTTTCCGGTAATTATAAAACTATTTGTATTTATATACAGGCAAATAAAGAAAGAAACGTTATTTACAAAAAAGACGGAACTTATCCATATTGCGTCGAATGTACTCTTCATAGTTCATTCTATAAAACTTATGGATTAAACCTAATTGATATCGTTGCTGTAATAACAAAAAATCAACCTGAATCTGAAAAAAAATTCTTCTATTTTTATACAATTAAAAAGTGACTGATATAAAATCAATCACCTTTTAATACTTTTGAAATGTTTTAAAAAATCTTATTCAAACATAGATTCTAATAAATCTGCGTTTTTAGATGCTGTTACAGAATCTCTTACTTTTTGCTTATGAATATAAGTTCTAAGAGCTTCTCTTATCAACTCACTTCTTGAACGGTTTTCACCTTCAGCAACTTCGTCAATTCTTGTTAAAAATTCTTCGGGCATTGAAATCAAAACTCTTGCCATGTAACGTACTCCTTTATCTATTATATCTATCGTATATATCTTATATATTATTTAAAACAAAAACAAGTAAAAAAGTGCCTTTTTTATTTATTAAAAATACATGTAAAATAAAAAATCAAGCTATAAGCCATTTTTAAGCATAAAATTTCATGTTACAAAACTTTACCTTAATATATTTTGTATAAAATTTTGCTTATTTTATAATTAATATATGGGGGTATGACATGACTAAAAAAGTAAAAGCATCGGATATTTATTCAAATAGAGATGAAAAATATTTTAATTTTCCAAGAACAATGTTTCAACGTTTTGTGACAAGGGTTTGGTACTACTATACATTTCACATAGCAAATAGATTAAAAGTAATAGGCAAAGAAAACTTACCGAAAAATAATGAATTTATCGCAGTAGCCAATCATCTTTCGACCTTAGATCCCGTTTTAGTTGCAAACTTAATGCCATATCCGATATCATATATGGCAAAAAAGGAATTATTTGAACACCCTTTGGTAAGACTAATGTTAGATTGGCTTGGAGCATTTGCCGTTGATAGAGAAAAACTCGGCGTTTCAACTATAAAAACAGCTTTAAGAGTAAAAAAAATGGGTTGGTTATTGGGCTTATTTCCTCAAGGGACAAGAGAGAAACCCGGCAAAATAACTAAAATAACAAGAGGATTTGTAGGTTTAGCTAAATCTACAAAATGCGGATTATTACCGGTTGGCATCACCGGCACAGAAAACAAATCTAAAAAACCATTTTCAGGAAGAGTTGTTGTAAAAATAGGAAAGCTTATTCCTTATTCAGAGAACACTGATGAAATGTATAATGCATGGATAAATGCAATTCAAGAACTTACTGGGTATCAATACTGTCCGGAGGAATAAAATGACACAAGAACGAAATTACGCCAGACGATATTCTAACGAATATGATTGGAAAGCCAAAACTTTTTATACACTGTTTAGAGATATTATTGTAAAAAGTGTTGCTAAAATTTTTTATGGTTTAAAAATTGAAGGAGAAGAAAATTTACCACCAAAAAATAGTGGCAAATATATATTCGCAGGTAATCATATTTCAATCCTTGACCCGCCATTTTTAGCAGTAGCAGTTGCAAAACATTCCTGCGTATCTTTTATGGCAAAAAAAGAACTTTTTAATCCTAAAGAAAGATTTTTTTGGTTAATAAAAAAATTAGGAGCATTTTCTGTAAACAGAGAAAAACCTGAAATTGCTACATTTAAAACAGTACGTGATATTTTGAACACAGATTGGAGTTTAGGAATTTTTCCTCAAGGCGGAATAAGACCTACTGATAAAATAGAAGATTTACAAAAAGGATTTGCCGTTATTGCGAAAAATGCAAAAGCTGACATAATTCCCGTTGCTCATTGTAACTGGACGGGCTATACAAATATCCCGTTTTCTAAAAATATAACAATGAAAATCGGAACGCCCATATCTCATGAGCTTTCAGTTGAAGAGATAATGTATGAATGGGCTAACCAAATTTGTGAAGCAACAGGAGCCAAAAATTTAGTTCCTAAACCATAATAAAAGCTTAAACAAGAAGCGGGCGAATTGTTTTATAAAAAAAATAGCCCGCGGCTTGTATTAAAAAAAATTTAAATTAAATAAATTTTGCTTTTTCTTCTTCGGAAACGCCCTTAACTGTCAAGTTAATACGTCCTTTATCATCGATTTTAATAATTTTAACAACTACTTCATCGCCGACATTCAAATGAGGTTCAATAGTATCTATTCTTTCGTTACAAACTTGAGAAATATGAACCATACCGTCTTTACCTTGAGCGATTTCAACAAAAGCTCCAATCGGAATAATTCTAACTACTTTACCTTTCATAACCATGCCTTCTTGCGGTTTAAAAGTAATATTTTTAATCATAGTCTTCGCAATTTCAGTACCTTCTTGGTCATTAGAAGTAATTGTAACAAGACCGCTGTCATCAATATTAATTTCAGCCCCTGAAGCGTCGATTATAGCTCTGATTTGTTTTCCACCAGGTCCGATAACTGTTCCGATATCAGCTTGATCAACCGTCATTGTGAAAATACTTGGAGCGAATGAAGATAAAGTTTCTGATGGTTTTGAAATGCTCTTTCTCATTTCACCTAAAATATGTAATCTTCCTTCTTTAGCTTGAGCCAAAGCTCTTCTCAATGTAGCGTTTGAAATACCTTTAGCTTTCATATCCATTTGAAGAGCAGTAATAGCTTCATCATTACCTGTAACTTTAAAGTCCATATCTCCCAAGAAATCTTCAATTCCTTGAATATCAGTTAAAACAACAGGTTCTTTATCAGGTTCTGCAATCATACCCATTGCAACTCCGCCTATCATACATTTAACAGGAACGCCTGCATTCATCAATGCCATTGATGAAGCACAAGTTGAACCCATTGAAGTAGAACCGTTTGATTCTAAAATATCAGATGTAACTCTTATTACATAACCGAAATCTTCTTGAGAAGGTAATGCGGGAACATTTGCACGTTCAGCAAGACAACCGTGTCCGACTTCACGTCTTCCCGGTCCTCTTAAAGGTTTAACTTCACCGACTGAAAATCCGGGGAAAATATATTTATGCATATAAGTTTTTTCTGTTTCAGGATCAACACCGTCAAGTTCTTGTTTCATTCCCGGTCCTGCAAGTGTTGCTACTGAAAGCACTTGAGTTTGTCCTCTTGTAAACAAAGCTGAACCGTGAGCTCTTGGGATTATACCGACTTCTGTCCAAATAGGACGGACTTCAGCTGGTTTTCTTCCGTCAGCTCTAACACCTTCTTCTACAATCATTTTTCTCATAATTTTCTTTTCTAAATTTTTAAATTCTTCAGAAATGAAATCGATACCTGTTTCTTCGCACATTTTTTTAATTTCATGATCTTCAGGAAGTGCTTCTATCTTTTCTTTAATAAGTTTTTTAGCTTCATCAACTTTATTTTGTCTATATGCTCTGTCGAAATTATGATAAGCATCTGTAACGATATCATAAGCCGTATCTTTTACAATTTGAGCTAATTCAGAAGTGTCATAAGGGTTTACAAATTCTTGTCTTTCAACTCCACATTCTTTAGCAAAAGCCATTTGAGCTTCACATTGTTTCTTAATTTCAACTTGAGCGAATTCAACAGCTTCCATAATATCTTCTTCTGTTACGAACTTACAACCTGCTTCAACCATAATAACGCTATCCGCAGTACCTGCAACTACTATATCCAAATCTGATTTATCAGCTTCTTGGTGAGTAGGATTTGCAATTAATTTTCCGTCAAGTTTTGAAACTCTAACAGCTCCGATAGGTCCTTCAAAAGGGGCTCCTGAAAGCATTAATGCACAAGATGCACCTAACATTGCAAGGGTATCAGGCTGATTTTTTTGGTCATAACTAAATAATTGTGAAACGATTTGAATATCATTTCTATATCCCTTTGGAAATAATGGTCTTATTGGTCTATCAATAAGTCTTGAAATCAAAATTGCCTTATCACCGGCTCTTCCTTCAGAACGGTTATATCCTCCCGGAATTCTTCCGATTGAAGACATTCTTTCTTCATAATCAATTAATAACGGGAAGAAATCTATTCCAACTCTCGGTTCCTTAGAAACTGTACAATGAACAAATAACATTGTATCTTCACATTTTACTGTAACAGATGCAGTTGCTTGCTTAGCATACTTTCCGGTTTCGACAATAACAGTTTTTCCACCGATTTCAAGTTGAAAACTTTTCGGATTAATCAAATTTTTTTCTTTTGCTTCTAACTCTAACATTTTTTCTTCTTTCTGTGCAATCTTTTGCACTTTTTCTTCTAACTTTTTTTCACCTCCTAATTATCGCATAAAAATAAAATATTAATAGAGTTTTTTTGATATATAATATTAAAAGTAAGAATTTAAAGAATTAAAGAAAGAAAAATATGAAATTAAAAGATACAATATCAAAAGACGCATTCAGATACGGATATTTACTAAAAAGAATGTATCCTTATTTAAAACCGTTTTTATTCAGAGCCTTTTTAGGAATTTTAGTTGCAATTCCATTAGGGCTTTTAGACGGTGTCGTTGCGTTTTCACTTAAACCTTATTTAGATATAGTTGTAAACGGAAACCCTTCAAATACTTTTGAATTAATGGGAACAACTTATGGTAGCCAAAAAGCTTTGGCTTGGATAATTCCTTTTGCAATTGTTTTATTCGCAATTATTCAAGGCGGATTAAAATATATAAATGCTTATTTGACCGATTGGACAGGTATGAAAGTCGCAAACGGGTTAAAAATTGCTCTGTTTAAAAAATTAACTTCATTAGATACAAGTTTTTATGACCAAAATTCTTCAGGATTGATTTTACAAAGATTTTTAGGCGACCCTGATACTGCTTCAAGAAGCATTATTGACAACGTAAAAACATTTATTACGACTATTTTCGGAATTTTTGGGTTAGTCGGAGTATTACTTTATAACTCTTGGCAATTAGCAATAATCGGAGTAACTGTTTTATGTATAGCTATGGCTCCTGTGGCATTTATAAGAAAAAAAATTAAACAAGTTTCAAATTCGACAATGGTTGTGGGTGGCGATATGACAACCACTTTTAATGAAACTTTCGGCGGAAATAAAATTGTAACCGCTTATAACTTACAAGAAAATCAAAATCAAAAATTTGAAGGTCAAATTCATGAGCAATTCAATTTAGCAATGTCTTTAACTAAACGTGTAGGTTGGCTATCGCCTGTTATGTATCTGATAGCTTCAATAGGAATTGCACTTGTTATGGCTTACGGAAACTATTTGATAATGTCAGGACAACTTTCTATGGGGAGTTTTGCATCTTTCGTAACTTCTCTTCTATTACTTTATAAACCTGTAAAAGGCTTGGGGGGAACACTTGCAGGATTGCAAGGAACCTTCGTTGCAATGAGCAGGGTATTTGAATTATTTGACATTGTTCCTGAAATTAAAGAAAATTCAAATTCGGTTGAGCTTAAATCTATTGAAAACGGTATTAAATTTAAAAATGTATGTTTTGAATATGTAAAAGATGTTCCTGTATTAAAGAATTTAACTCTTGATGTAAATAAAAATGAAACTATTGCACTTGTCGGAAATTCCGGTGGTGGCAAAAGCACCGTTGTAAACTTAATTCCAAGGTTTTACGATGTAACATCAGGGAGTATTGAACTTGATGGAATTGATATAAGAAATATTAAATTAACTTCTCTAAGAGAAAATATTTCATTTGTTTTTCAAGATAATTTCTTATTTTCAGGGACAATTAAAGATAATATTTTAATGGGAAATCCACATGCTACACAAGAACAAATTGACAAAGCAATTGCGATGGCTCATTTAGATGAATTTATTCATACTTTAGACAACGGCATGGATACGTTTGTCGGAGAAAGAGGAACAACATTATCAGGCGGGCAAAGACAGAGAATTGCTATTGCAAGAGCCATGATTAAAGATGCTCCTATCGTAATTCTTGATGAAGCAACTTCAGCCTTGGATAATAAGTCAGAAGCTATTGTGCAAAAAGCTTTAGATAACTTAATTCAAAACAAAACTGTTTTTGTTATCGCTCACCGACTATCTACAATTAAAAATGCAGACAGAATTGCAGTTATTAACGAAGGAGAACTTGTTGAAATTGGTTCGCATGACGAATTGGTTAATATTCCTAACGGAAAATATAAATATCTTTATGAAATGCAATTTAATAAAAAATCCTCTGAAAATGAAGCAGTTACAACATAATTTCTTATATGAAATTATGTAAATTTTATTTGTAACAAAGCTTTGAATTAGCAATTTTATAAGCTAAAATGTTTTAATATATATAGGTAGTGAATTATATTATGTGTGCCTATAAAGGGGTGGAAGATGTACAGTTATGAATTTATGAAATACTTATTGAATTATCAAAAACCTGCTTACGACAGTGATATTTATAAAACTTCTAAATCATTTAATACTAACCCGCTTAAATTTTTAAAATTAGCAGAAGTTTTGTTGCTTAATAAAAAATAGTATTGTAAAATAATATCTATAAACCGATTTGAAGTTTTTAGCTTTAAGAAGAAGGTAATAGGTGTTTAGATGCAATCAATTATAATTATCAGTAAAAATAAGAATTTTACGGAGCTTTTAAAAAATTATTTGAATGAAATTTTTCAAGAAATTTTGTATTTTGATGAAGTATCTTTTGATTGTCTAAATCTTCTTAAATCAGATAATAAAATAATTTTGATTGATGCAGACGAGGATAAATCCGCAATAAAAAAAATTATTGAACGCAATAATACGACGAAAATCATTGCTATTTCGACTGATGCGACAACTTCTAACGTTATAAATATTATGAGGCAAGGAGCTTGGGATTTTCTGCAAAAGCCGATTTTAAAAGAAACTTTATTAAAATCTATTGATAAAATATTGACTAAAGATTTGACTTGCGAAAGTTCAAAAATATTTTCTGTTTTTTCAAATAAAGGTGGCATCGGCAAATCTACAATCGCAGTAAATCTTGCTTATGAACTTTCTAAAACCACTTCTCAAAAAGTGCTTTTGCTTGATATGAACTTACAAGCAGGTGATATCGCAACTTTCTTAAACATTGATACATTTATTGATTTAGAAAAGCTTGGCTCTGAAAAAGATAAAATAAATTCTGATTATTTAGAAAGCGTTTTGGCTAATTATGATAACTCAAATTTATATATTCTTTCGCAGGAACATAATATTCAAAAAGCAATTAAAACAAATCCTGAAAATATTACATCACTTATCTCAATTTTAAGAAAATATTTTACATATATAATAATAGATTTACCGCCTAATTTTGATGAAATAACTTTCTCCATACTTGATATTTCTGACACAATTCTTTTAAATACAATCATAAATATTCCTGCAATAAGAAATTGTCAAAAATGTCTTGAATTATTCTCTAAACTTGATTATCCGAGAAAAAAAATCAAAATTATTTTGAACAGATTTATGGAAAATGACGAAATCAGCACAACTGATGTTGAAACAACTTTGAATAAAAAAATATATTGGAAAATTCCGAATAATTATTTTACAGTTATGGCAGCCATTAACAAAGGTTTGCCGATTACAAAAATAAACAACAATTCCAATGTTGCTCAAGCTTACAGGGATTTAGCGATTAATCTTGCTCAACTAGCTTTTGAAGAAGACTTTTCTGCAAACTCAAATTCTTATCTTAAATTTAAAAATCTATTTAACTAAAAGGACTTGGAAATTGGCTCTTAAAGAACGTTTAAAAAAAATAAGCGATAATTCAAAACAATTTGATATAATAAGATTAAACGAATTGAAAAATGAGTTGAATGAACTCGTTTTGGAAAAAATAAATTCGTTTTCTTCTTGGAAAAATTTTGATAAAAATCAGCAAGAAAACTTGGTTTCAAAATTTATTGATGCAAAAATAAATGAGCGTAATTTAGATTTGCAAGATGAAGATATTATCAAAATAAAACAATGGATTTTTGATGATGTTTTCAAACTTTCGCTTTTAAATAATTTTTTTATAAATGAAAATTGTAAGAAAATTATGTTTAACGGTTTTTCTAATTTTTTCATCAACGAAAAACCTGCAAAAACGATATTTAATAATGAAAAGCATTTTTTAAACGTTATTTATCAAATTCTTGTATCTAACGGTCAAATCAATTCAACAGACAATATAGAAAAATATTATTTTAAATTTTATGTGAATAATGAGTATATTTTGACAATAATTTTACCGCCAAAAAGTTCAAAACCTGTTTTATGTATTGAAAAATTTTCTGATAAAGATTATACCTTCAACGAATTAATAAAAGAGGGGATAATATTTAAAAAAGATGCGGATACTTTAATTAACACAATTCAAAAAAAAGAAAAAATTATAATAAAAACTTCGTCTTATGAAATTTTAAACGCTGTTTTGAATGAAATAGATACCCCAACGGCTTTATTTCAAGAAATTTTAACCTCAAATATTCAAAAAGAATTTCTCATAAAACTGGAAAAACCAATAATAAATATTCTTAATTTAGGAGTACAATTTATAGTCATAGAAAATTGTACGCAAGCAGAACTTGACTTGATATCATCATTTAATCTCCCTTTTGTTGCGATAACAGAATTAAATCTAAAATCCGATGGGATTAAGATTATAGATTTATAAATTCTTATGGTGAAATTTTTTAATTCCACTTGCATAATCGGCAACAATTTGCCCATTTCCGACAAGTTTATATTTATAAATAGTTAATCCATCAAGTCCGACAGGACCTCTTGCATGAGTTTTATTAGTAGAAATGCCCACTTCAGCCCCAAATCCATACCTAAATCCATCAGAAAATCTTGTCGATACATTATGATAAACACCTGCAGAATCTACCTTGTTCATAAAAATTTCCGCATTTTGACTGTCAGAGGTCAAAATACTATCAGTATGTCCTGAACCGTATTTATTAATATGATTAATCGCTAAATCTAAATCTTTAACAATTTTTACTGCAAGAATTTTATCAGAATGTTCAAATGCCCAAATCTCAGGATTAAATTCAAGTTTAATACCGGCTTCTTCTAACGATTTTAACAATTTGTCTTTTTGCAAAAAATTTTCGTGTAAAAGTAAAGTTTCGACAGCATTACAAGCACTCGGATATTGCGTTTTGGAATCAATTATAACCCTTGTTGCCATTTCAAAATCAGCACTTTCATCGACAAAAATATGACAAATTCCGTCAGCATGTCCCAACACAGGAATTTTAGTATTTTCTTTGATAAATTTCACCAAAGAATTTCCACCTCTCGGAATAATTAAATCGATATAATCATTCATTTTGAGCATTTCTGCAACATCTTCCCTTGAAAACACTTGTTGCAAAACATTTTTAGGAAATTCCTCAATTCCTGCCAACGCTTCATTTATAATATTCAAAATTGTTTTATTAGTATTTTTAGATTCCTTACCACCTTTTAATATCACTGCATTGGAAGATTTTATAGCAAGCGAAGAAATTTGTGCAATGACATCAGGTCTTGCCTCAAAAATAATTCCTAAAACGCCGATTGGACAAGAAATTTTATACAAATTTAATCCGTCATCAAGACTTCTTTCGAAAAGTTTTTTATTAATTGGATCATCAAGTTTTGCGACATCTCGAATGCCTAAAATCATATCTCTCATTTTGTTTTCATCGAGCTTCAACCTGTTAAATGTGGCTTTTGAAAGTTCCCCTCTTTGAACAAATATTTCAGCATCAGCTAAATCTTTTTTATTTGCCTGAAAAATAACTTCGGAATTTTTTTCCAAA
Organism: uncultured Muribaculaceae bacterium; assembly: GCA_964469445.1. Lineage (GTDB taxonomy): Bacteria > Cyanobacteriota > Vampirovibrionia > Gastranaerophilales > Gastranaerophilaceae > CAYYAL01. The sequence continues at coordinate 21,919 of CAYYAL010000004.1, read as the reverse complement.
GCATCAGCAATATTTAATAAAGCCGAATTTTTAATTTCAGAAGACAAATTTGCAATATCTAACGCGGCTTTTTTTGCATTTTTTGCAATTTCAATAAAATCCATAAACACCTACAATACAGTTATATTATCTTTTGTAATTATTGCATCATAATTTTTATAACCCAATAAATCAATAATTTTTTCAGAATGCAATCCTTTAATTCTATCACAATCTTCAGAATTATAATTAACAATACCTCTGGCTATTTCGAACTCTTGTTCATCTAGAATTGAGATTACATCGCCTTTTTCAAATTTATTGACAACTCTTAAAACCCCAATCGGCAACAAACTGAAATTTTGCTCAACAATAGCTTTTCTAGCTCCATTATTAACTATAACTTTACCCAAAATATTTGTTGCATAACCTATCCAACGTTTTTTACTTGAAAGCATATCTCGGTGAGGTAAAAACATAGTACCAACATCTTCCGCATTAAATATTTTATCAATTACATTTTCAATCTTACCGTTTGCAATCAAAACTCTTCCGCCGGAACGTGTAACAACCCTAGCCGCTTCAAGCTTCGTCTTCATTCCACCACGACCGCCTTCAGAAGCATCTTGTCCCAAATTTAATATTTCATCAGTAACTTCATCAACTTCTCTGATAATCTTAGCCTTTTTATTAAGTTTTGGATTATCATTAAACAACCCTTCAACATCTGATAAAATAATTAACATATCTGCATCAAGTTCACTTGCAACCAACGCTGAAAGTTTATCGTTATCAGCAAAACAAACCTGCAAGCCTTCACAAATCTCATTTGTAGATACTGTATCATTTTGGTTTATAATAGGTACAACCCTCAATTCAAGAAGCTTATTTAAAGTATTTCTCAATGATAAATATTTTAATCGCTGTGAAAAATCGTCTTCTATCAATAAAATCTGTGCAATAACAATATCATGCTTATCAAAAAACTTTTCATAAAGAGCCATTAATTTACTTTGCCCGATAGCAGCACATGCTTGCTTTAAACCTTCTGTATTAACTTCTTCAACGCCTAACCTTTTTTTGCCCAAACCAACAGCACCTGAAGTTACTAATATAACTTCCTTTCCCTTTTTTTGCAATTCAGAAACGCTGTCTATAAAAGATTCTATACGGTCTAATGCTTCATCACCGTTTTCATCTCTTAAAATATTAGTGCCGAATTTTATAACAATCCTATTTACATCTATAAAATCTTTTCTATCCATAGATAAATTATAACAACAACAAATTAAATTTCAAAATTAATAATTTAAAAAGCCCCTTTGGGGAAGGGGCTTTTTTTGAGCTATATATCGGGGTTCACTAATCTAACCTATCTGTCTACACTAATTAATCAATAAATCTATCTACCACCGGTTACATATTTAGGAGCTGATGTTTCAGCCGCTTTATCGAATGCACCGTCTAATCTTTCAAGTTCTTTTTCGACCATCGTCAATTGATTTTTAACCTTTTCTAGTTCCATTTGAATCTTTTTATCTAAAGCTGCCATTTGTGCTTCTTCTTGCTTTGCCGCCGCTTCTTTTGCTTGATTATACATTTGATATTTTACCAAATCAACGTAAGCTGCTGCTTGTTGATCATTTTGCATACCCATTGCTTTCATATTTTCTTGAGAAAACATTCCGGCTTGATAATATTTGCCTAGCATCATATCAGAATGTGCCATTCCTTGTTGATGAGAATTAATCGCATAAGCATTCATTCTCCCGAAGAATGATACCGGAGCATTTATCATCTCGTCAAATGTTATTTTACCATCTGAAAGACTTGCTGCGTAATCTTGAGCATCAATCAATTGCTGATTTAATCGCATCATTTTATATTGTATGTCTTCCCTACGATTTAGTAAAAGAAGTTTTCTATAACCTAATAATAAAACGCCCATTGCGAACTCCTACCATTCTGTTTTGGTTTACTTATAACCTTAACCTTACTCTTATATAAAAACAATTTATTTCTCAAAATTGCCTAAATCGTTTTATATTAACTTCGCCCAGATTTTTAAGCCAAAGCCCAACAATAACAGTCATTTTAACGATTTTTAACTCGATTTAATAAATAATTAGTATATATTCCTTCTATAAAAATTCTATTCAAAATAAATAAAAAATAATGAAACTTTTGTAAAGTTATGTAACAAATGTTCAATAAATACTAATAATTTTGATAAATCTGCCGATAGTTTGGGAACATCTTATGTGAAACTGAAAGGGTATTTTATGATTTTAGAATATCGTGTTAATGAAATGCATGTGCAAGCTGCTTGGCTCAAAACCTTATATGATTTAATAGAAGAGTTAAATTGCAAATGCAAGACTTATGTAGAAGAAGGTTATAATCAAGTAAGCAGAAATTTTTCAAGAACAAGAATTATCGAAATACAAGGCTCTGAAACAATGATTGGCTGGTTAAAATTACGTATGGAAAGATATTTACACTTTATTGACAAACACGAAAACAATACAATCATATCAAGTATTGAAAAAGAATAAACCTAACTTACTAATTTTTATCTTTTTTATAATTCTTTTTAGTTCTGCCCTGTTTTTTAACAACAGAAGATGTCGATGCGGCTTTAGAAGATGATTGAACCCGTTTTACGCTATAAACTTCGGGCAATCCTTGCAAGCTTACTATAAC
>CAYYAL010000004.1:0-19137 GCA_964469445.1 uncultured Muribaculaceae bacterium | reverse complement strand
CCTTCTAACCCGATAATATCTTTCTCTGATTTTTTTCGAGTATGCGTTGTAAAAGTAGGTGCCACTGTTTCTACTGGCTTTTTAAGCTTATTTACAACCTTATTAACAGTAGTTTCTCCATAACCCAAAGCTGCAAATAAATCTTCAACTGACTGATAATTCATTTGTTTCGCAATTTTAAGAATTTCACCCGTCTTAATATATTCATCAAAAACTGCTTTTGTTAATTCCTGTTCTAAATTAGTCTTACCGATTTCTATATGATCTTCACGATTATTTTTCTTAAACCACTGTTTAATCTTACCTGTTGCCTGCTTCGTAACTACAAAATTAAGCCAATCAAGTCGAGGAGCAGGGTTTTTTGAAGTAAGAATTTCAATAATATCGCCGTTTTTAAGCTTTGTTCCGAGAGGAACAATACGTCCATTTATTAATGCCCCAACTGTTTTATGCCCGACATCGGTATGAATTCTATATGCAAAATCGACAGGTGTCGCATTCACAGGTAAATCTATTACGTCCCCCATCGGAGTAAAGGCAAAGACTTGATCCGAAAATAAATCCAATTTTACAGAATCCACATATTCTTGAGCATTTGTTACTTCTGTATTATATTCGACGAGTTTTTGCATAAATGAAAACCGAATATCATCTTGCGAATTTGCCTTCGTTGAACCTTTTTCTTTATAACGCCAGTGTGCGGCAACCCCATATTCAGCAATTTCATGCATTTCTTTCGTTCTGATTTGAACTTCCAACGGTTTTGAGCGAGGACCGATTACAGAAGTGTGCAAGGACTGATACATATTTCCCTTAGGCATTGCTATATAATCTTTAAATCTTCCCGGAATTGGCTTAAATTGTGAATGGATAAGCCCCAAAACCCCATAACATTCGGCTTCTGTGTCCACAATAACCCTTACAGCCGTTATATCGTATAAATCATGAAATGCTATATTTAATCGTTTCATTTTGCTGTAAATACTGTAATAATGTTTTGCTCTTCCTGTTATAGTCGCATTTATTCCGCTGTTTTTAACATCTTGTGCAATCTTATCTATAAGTAGTTTTACGGTTGATTCTCTTTCAGCTTTTTTCTGAGAAACGAGTTGAGCTATTTCATAATATTTTTCAGGATATAAATATCTCAAAGATAAATCTTCTAATTCAGCCTTAATTCTTCCGATACCTAATCTGTTTGCAAGAGGAGCAAAAATATCCAAAGTTTCTTGTGCAATTTTCTTTTGCTTTGCAGTTGCCATAAAATTAAGCGTACGCATATTATGAAGTCTGTCTGCAAGTTTTAATAATATTATTCTTATATCGCTTGCCATTGCGATAAATAATCGTCTAAAATTTTCCGCTTGCCGTTCTTCTGTCGATTTAAACTGTAATTTTCCAAGTTTTGTTACACCTTGAACCAAATTTAAAACATCTTCCCCAAAATTCTCTTTCAATGTTTCAGGTGTTGTATCAGTATCTTCCAAAATATCATGCAAGAATGCTGCGATAATGGTATTTGTATCTACTTTTAAATCAATTAATATCTTTGCAACTTCTGTCGGGTGAATTATATAAGGTTCTTCCGATATCCTATATTGACCTTCATGCAATTTTTGGGCAAACAAAAAAGCTTTCTCGATTTTTTCAATATCTTCATCAGCTCTATTTTGCTCTATAAGCTTATCTTTTACTTCTTTAAATAAATTTCCGTTCACCATGGTATAATTATTGTACAGCTATTTTTGACTTTTGGCAATGCTTATAGCTTACTCAAGAGGTTTTTAATGATTGAAAGAAAAATTTTTGAACAAACTGAAAATGGAATTATTATACGTTTAAAGATAATTCCTAATTCTTCCAAAAATGAAATAATTAAAGAAAATGATATTTTAAAAATAAAGCTTACGGCTCAACCTATTGAAAATAAAGCCAATAAGGCATTAATCGAATTCGTTTCTAAAAAGCTTAAAATAGCGAAAACTTCCATTCAAATCTTAAAAGGACAAACCTCTAAAGAAAAAACAATTTTTATTGAAAACGGAAATCTTAAAGATTTTGAACAATTTTTAAATTAATACAAGTTCTGAATGATAGGCAAATCTACATTGGAGCAAAAAGCTCTGTCTGTAATTTTTACGCCTAAACAAGCCTGTTTTCTTTTATACTGAGCTTTTACCATCTTTTTCAAGGTATCTTCAACTAAAATTTCCCCGTATTTTTTATACATAACTTCTCTTGAAACATTTTTTTCTATGTACATTTCGATTATATCGTCTAAAATTTCGTATTCGGGAAGTGAATCCTGATCTTTTTGGTTTGGACGAAGTTCAGCTGATGGAGCCTTCAACAATATGTTTTCAGGGATAATATTCCCGTATTTTTTATTAATCCACCTTGCAAGTTTATAAACCCTTTGTTTTGTTAAATCACAAATCAAATTAAATCCGCCGACCATATCTCCGTACAAAGTTGCATACCCCATCGCAACTTCTGACTTATTTCCGTTTGCCAACACCAAATAATTTTCACGATTTGAATAAAACATAACCGTCAACCCTCGAAGTCTTGCCTGCAAATTTTCCACCGCCAAATCATGCATATCTTGTTTTGAAACTTCTTTCAAAAAACAATCAAAAAGTGGTTTTATAGGTACAATTTCTGATTTTATACCTAAATTTTTCACCAAATCCTGTGCATCTTTAACACTGTGCTCCGTCGAAAATTCACTCGGCATAAGAAGAACTTTTACATTTTCCTTTCCCAATGCAAAACTTGCAAGCGTAGTCGTCAATGCAGAATCGATTCCTCCTGAAAGCCCTGTTAAAATTTGTTTAAATCCATTTATTTCACAATATTCTCTTAATGCAAAAACCAAAGCATTAAAAATTTGTTCTTCTTCGCATTCTCCAATCTTATCTACATAAATATTTTCATCGGCAAGTGCTATATTATTTAAGTAATATACATGGTGCGAAATTTTGTTTGCAAAATTTCGCACCTCTTTATCTACATCTGTCGTAACTGAAAATGGATTACTTGCTACGTAAATATATATATCGCAATCAACAACTTCCAACTTATCGCTTATAAAAATTTTTTCACCGCAAAAATCAAAAATCCCATCTAGAATTTCATAAGATTTATCTTTTATTAAATAAAATTTACCTGCAAGATTTATAATAAAAGGTATTTTGGTTTCAAATTTAATTAAATTTTCAAAATATTTTCTTTGCAATGATGAAAACTTCTCATCATTTTCCAAATCTTTACAACAACAAGAACAGAGAGTATCTTTAGGAAAAACTATTAAATCGACCCCTTTATTATTCTCCAAAAAAGTTATAATTTGGCTGAAATTATAAGCAAAATCAGCGGTTCTGGTCTTTATTTTAGCTAAAAGTATATTCATAAATTACTCCATTTTGATAACAGGGTCGTCCCAACGCAAATCCACATATTTAATCGTTTTATCAAGCATTTTTACCTGAGGCAAAATAGAAGGCAAATACTTAATTCTGGAATAAACATTATCATCAATTTTACCGAGTCTTATAATTGCAGTCTGTAAACAAACATAAATATCATTAGGCACTCGATAATCAAGATATTCAATTTTTTCTTTAGAATAATATTCAATAGCTTTTGCGAGCTTTTCAATCTGTTTAATTTTTTCATTATCCCAATTGCGATAATCATCTCCTCGAACACCATAAGAAAGAACTTTATAAGTTTCAAAAGAAGGGTCGAGTGGCATATATTCACGCCCAATAAGTTTTCCGCCTGTTGCAAAAAAAGCAATCGGTTCAACATCAGGAGAAGGAGCTATTGTCAAAACAGGTATTCGTTCCTGAATTAAAATCTGAAATCTTGCAGGCCACCAAAATCTACGTATAAAAACATTTTGAACAGGATCTAACTGCATAATACTACGCCTTAAAGCTTCAGTATCAGCCATATAAATCGGCCCTGTCGGTACAGAATGTCCTCTCAATGCCAACAAAACCTTAAAAGAAGGGACAATCCTATTATTTACAATTTCTAAAGAATCATTTTCCACAGAATCAAAAGCATTCGGATTCATATACCATTTCGACATATTAAGCAATTTTAAACTTACAAATACCAAACCTATGATAATTACAAACCTTAAAAGATATCTTAAACGATTAAGCCACAATCTTGAACGACGAACACGACGTTCCATCTGCTTTTGCTGAAGAGAACGCTGACCTCGATAACGACTTATCCTATCTTCATAATCTTCTTCGGAAAGTTCTTCTTGAATTATATTTTCTTCATCATCTTGTTCAAAATCATCAAACATAGATTACTTATTCAACCCCGCTCCGTTTAAAATAATCTGAACTAATGTGTCATAATCTATTCCGCCTGCTTTTGCCTGTGCCGGTAAGTCGCTTGTATCAGTCATTCCGGGTGATGTATTGACTTCTAATACATAAGGAATACCTTCTACAATTAAAAAATCAACTCTTGAACCTCCGCTACAAGACAATGCCTTATATGATTTAATAGCGATTTCTTTCACTTGCTTAGTCAATTCTTCTGAAATTTCCGCAGGTAATATAAATTCAGTCATTCCTTTGGTATATTTTGCTTCAAAATCATACCATTCATTTTTAGGTCTGAGTTCAAGAATTTCTGTCGCAAACATTTTTTCACCATCTTCTAAAACTCCAACTGTTGCACAAATTCCAACCAAATATTCTTCAACAAGCACGTCAGGATTATATTTTCTGGCTTCTTTTACGGCATTTACAAGCTCTGCCTCTGTGTCAACTTTGCTCATACCAAAACTTGAACCTTCGCAAACAGGTTTTACCATCAATGGAAATTTCAAACCTCTTGAAGATATTTCTTCACTAGCCCTTATAAATACTGATTTTATAAGAGGAATACCATTTCCCATTGCCAAAACTTTTTTTGTATATTCTTTATTCATACAAACAGCACTCGACATAACTCCGCAACCTGTATAAGGTATTTTTAGAATTTCAAGAAGTCCTTGAATACAGCCGTCTTCACCATATTTGCCATGAAGTGCATTGTAAGCATAATCAAAACCCTTTAAATTTTGGCTGACATTTTCATCAACATCAATTAACTTTGAATTTTTATAACCCAACCTTAAAAGTGCTTCATAACAATTTTTTCCGGATCTCAAAGAAACTTCTCTTTCGGAAGACATTCCCCCGCATAAAACCGCTATTTTAGAATTTTTATCTATTTTTGCTTGTACATTATATTGCATATTTTCTCATCTTCCTTCGTTTTTTTACCTATAAACCTTATTTCAGGCTCCAACTCTATTGTATATTTATTTTTAACCTCATTATACATCTTAAACATCAAATTCAAAACATCTGAAGAAGTGGCATTGGCTTCATTTACAATAAAATTTGCATGCCCCGTCCAAACACAAGCTCCGCCGATTTTAAAATCTTTTGCTCCGACCCTATCTAAAAGTCTTCCCGCAGAATCATTTTCTGGATTTTTAAAAACGCTTCCCGCATTCGGCAATGCCAAATTCGGTTGATGACTTTTTCTGAATTCCAAATTTCTATTCATTAATTCTTGCACAATATCAGGCTTTTCTCGTTTTAAATCGAATTCTGCAGACAATAATATATAAGGTTTTTCTTGTAAAATCGAATGTCTATAAGAAAATTTTAGCTCTCTTTTATTTAAAACTCTAACCTCTTTTTTCTCCAAATCGAAAACGCAAGCAGAAATTAAAAAATCACTTATAGTTTGATTATGAGCCGAAGCGTTCATAAAAATATTTCCGCCGACAGTTCCCGGAAATCCTATCATAAATTCAAATCCGCTCAAACCTTTTTCTTGCACGGATTTGGATAATGTTTGCCCCTTAACTCCACAATCAACAACGACTTTTGTTCCTTTAATTTCAATATTATTCAATTTTAAAGTTGATATAATATCGTCTTTAACACCCAACGACGAAACCAAAACATTTGACCAATTACCCAAAACCAAAAATTTTTTCAAATTTTTCAAAAGGTTTATAAATTCACTCTGATTTTTAGGAAAATAAACACAATCAGCTTCTCCGCCTATTTTAAACGAAGTTAATTTTTTAATATCAAAATTTCTTTTAATTTCTATATCTTGCAACTTAACACCTATAAAAGTTTTTTAAGTTCTTTGCCTAAATAAGTAATTGTTCCTGCACCCAACCCAATAACCAAATCATTTTCATTTAATTTAGGTAATAATTGAGCTGCAACTTCTTGAATATTTCCTGCCAAATGTTCACATGCAACATTATTTTTACGCAATGCCTTAACAAAATTTGCAGAATTAATGCCCTCATAAGGCTCTTCAGATGCAGAATAAACATCTGTAACATAAACCTTATCTGCACTTTCAAAACATTTTAAGAAATCTTCCCAAAGTCCTTTTAATCGAGTATATCTATGAGGTTGGAAAACCGCAATTATATTTTTATCAGATAAAGTTGCAACAGAATTTAATACGGCTCTTATTTCAGTAGGGTGGTGTGCATAATCATCAAAAATTTGAACTCCGTTAAATTCTGCCATAAGTTGAAAACGTCTGCCCATGCCTGTAAATGTTTTAAAATGTTCTTTTACGGAATTAACATCTACACCTGCTTCATTTAAAGCAGCAATTACTGCGGTTGCATTATAAACATTATGCAAACCCAAAACTCTTAATTTCAAATGAATTAAGAATTCACCGTTTTTATAAATATCAAAAGCACTGCCGTTTGATTTTAATTCGATATTTTTTGCAAGATAATCAGCATCTTCCATGCCGAATGTTATAAATTTAACTTGCGGATTTTGCTCAATAAGTGCTATATTTCCTTGACAATCATTATTAACAATGACTTTTGAACCTTCTTTTAAATTACTCAAATATTTATGGAAAGTATTTAATATTTGAGATAAACCTTCTTCAAAAAAGTCTAAATGGTCGACCTCTAAGTTATTAATAACACTTATTTCAGGAGCATATTTTATAATTGTTCCATCGCTCTCATCAAGTTCTGCGACAAAAAAATCGCCCTTATCAGCTTTCGCATTTGTATGAATTTCAGGAACAAAACCTCCGACAACAAATGAAGGTTTTAAACCCGCTTTTTCTAAAACATAAGATGAAAGTCCGCTTGTTGTAGTTTTGCCATGCGTTCCCGAAAAGCCCATAAAATATTTTTTATTGCTCATATCAGCAAGCCTTGTGAGTAAATCTGACCTATGCAATATTTCAAGTCCTAACCTTTTTGCTTTTTGTAATTCCGGATTATCCTCTTTTATTACCGTACTTGCCACCACAACACAATCTTCAGGTAAATTTTTCTCATCATGCCCGATAAAAACCTTCGCACCCAATGCTTCCAACTTATCTGTATAATCGCTTCTATAAATATCAGAACCGGAAACTTCACAACCGCTTTCTATCAAAAACTTTGCAAGCCCACTCATTCCAACTCCGCCTATTGCTATAAAATGAAATTTATTTTTCAACTTTTCCTACCTTGATTAAATATTATCTACTATTTAATTTTAATATAAAGAAATCTATAAACAAGATTTCTTTTAATATTAAAATATTTGCCATGTTTTTACAAAAGTAGTAACATCTTACTTAAAGTGTTGAAGGGAAATTTCATGGAAAACATTCAAGAAAAAATTAAAGAGACGGTTTCAGAACTTGCTAAAAACCCGAAAAATTTTGAAAATTACTATATGTTAGCTAATTTATACGTAATGAATAACCAATTTAATGAAGCAATTTCGGTATATGACAGTTTATTATCTTTGGATAACAAAAACCTTCAAGGCTTAATGAATATTGCAGGGTTGTGGTTCTATCAAAAAGATTATAAAAAAGCCCTTTCTTTCTATAACAATATAATAGATATAGACCCATCAAATTCCCTTGCATTCTTTAATTTAGGAAATGTTTATGCTGAATTAAAGAATTTTTCAAAAGCTTTGAATAATTACAACAAATCACTTGACTTAAATTCGGGTAATCCTGAAATATATAATGCAATTGCTTTATTATTTCATGATTTTGATGATTATGTTGAAGCGGAAACTTACTATAAAAAAGCATTGTCAATTGACCCTAATAACATAAGTGCATTAATTGATTTGGGAAATATAAATTTTAAACTTTATAATTATTCAAAAGCTATTGATTATTACAAAAAAGTTCTTGAAATTGTCCCTGAAAACAAAATTATTGCAATTTGTATCGCAAATACCTATTCGGCAATGAAAGATTTCAATAAAGCTTTTGAGTTTTTTGAAAAAGCTCTCTCTTTTCAAGGTGATAACTATAAAGTTTACATTTGCTATGCGATTTCTCAATCCGATAATAAGGATTATGAAAAATCTATAGAATTATTTAATAAAGCAATTGAACTCGAACCTCAAAAAGCAAATGCACATATTTTACTGGGAAATTTATTCTTCTCGCTTAAAAAAACCGAAGAAGCTAAACAACATTATCAAAAAGTTATTGAACTTGACCATGGGAATGCAAATGCTTATATTTTAATGGGAAATACTTTATACATTGAAGGCAACCTTGAACAAGCTTTGCATCATTACAAAATAGCTTTAAAATTAGAACCTGAAAAAGATGAATTTAAACTTGTTTATCTTCAAGTTCTTGATGATTATATTGATAGGAAAATAGATTATGAACAACAGAATTAATTCATCACCAATGCCTCTTGAAAGAATAATTGCGGCACTAAGTTATTTGACGATGGGATTTGTCGGATTTATTTGGCTTTTACTGGGACTTTTTACTAAAAGTACGTTAAGACCGTTTCTTCAATACCATATTTTTCAATCAATTTTCATATCGATAGCATATTTTCTTGTAAGTCAATTGTTAGGTTTAGTTATGAATATATTAAGTTTTATTCCTTTTGTAAACCAACTTGTCCTTGCAAGCACTTTTTACCTAAATATGCCTTTAATATTCGGCGTATCTATAATTCAATTTTTAATTTATATCGTTCTGTTTTATTTGATGCTAACGAGCTTACAAGGAAAATTCAGTTATATTCCTTGGGTTTCAGATATTATCAAAACCAATGTAAGATAAATTATATTTTTTTATTTAAGGTTAAGGCGTTTGAAATCGGAATTCCACCTCTTGTATTAGGATTATTAACAACCCTACCGTTGACATACATTACGGTAGAACCGCCACCGTCTAAATTCATTGCATTAACGCAACCTATTTCTTTCATAAAACCTGCAAGTTCCATTAATGTCATTCCGATAGAATTTTCTTCTCTACCGTCTACAACAACTAAAATCATGTTGCCGTCTTGCGTATAACCGATTGCAGAACGAGGGTTTCGGCCTCCGATACAACCCAATTTTTGCTCTGTCATATCAACGAAAACTTCTCCATTTTTAACCAAATAAGGCCCACCGCTAATGATATGTTTAACATTCTTCCATTCAGGAGTTGTTGCTATATCCAAATTTACTCGCTTTTGTTCGGATAAATCTTTTAATTTACTTTCCGGTCCGACTATTACAAAACCGCCTTCCGGAATTTGCATTGCACTATAAGAATGCCCTAAAATTTTATTTTCACTGTCAACGGCTATTTGCATACCGTATTTTGGAGATGCTGGCGACATTTTTCCCCAATCATTTGTATAAACCAAAACATAAGATGCCAACATTCTCGGTTGATTAATATTATCAACTTTTATATCAGTCCTTTTTGATTTTAGACTTGCATTTAATTGAATTCTTGCCATATCGTAAGAATTATCAAAAATGCCCATAGCTACCCTATTATAAATAGGTCCTGTGTACATTTTCTTATTAATCATTAAAGTTCCGAGAGGAACACCCGTTTGGGGTTTAAAAAACGTACCGTTTATTGCAACTATTGAATTATTTTTCTTGGCTATATTGGAAATTGTTCTTCTATTTGCTAAAGTGTCGGAGGCTAGGGCGGGGGTTAATTCAAGTTCGGGGTTAAGTTCCTTGTTTATCTCTACAATGTTTAATCTAACGCTTCGCCCCTTGTAATACTTCGTTAAGCGTATATGCTTGACGCCTACATCAACGTCCGATATAACACCATTTTTATATTTTTTCGTGATTTTTTTATCAAATAATTTTTTTCGCTCTTCAAAAGTTAAATTTTTATATAAATTTTCTTCGCTTAATTTGACATCAAAAATAGGTGCAATAACATTTTGTGCAAGTTTAAGCTCATTTGCCAAAAGCGGATTAGAAGTTAGTATTCCCTGAGCGAATACCAACCCCGTAATAATTGCTAAATTTATCGTTGTTGCAACTACTTTAGAAGAATTATTCGAAAATAAAAATACGGCGTCCATATCTGCTACCTTTTTTGGGTGCGAATACATTCGTCGTCTGCAATAATTCTCGTATCTCAGCGGTAATGGTACTTTCGCACCTTTGTAACCGGATACCTTTTTTTTTAAAGAGTGGGTGGGGGAGTAACACTCTGTTATTTAATTTTACACTATTATTATAACTCTTTTTTGAAAATTTTTCTAGGGCTAAAAGCCAATAATAGATGGAATTTTAACAAAACTAAATAGTGTAATTAGTACACAAGAACTAATTCTAAAGTATTACTTACTTTTGAGGCTTTTTTTATATATTACTGAAAAATTTATTTTCCTGTTATAATTTTAAAATAGAGAGATAAATAAGGGTTTTTCAATGGAAGAAATGTTAGAAAAAATATTACAAATAGAAAAAAGTTATATTGAATTAGGTGAATTGCTTTCAAAACCTGAAACAATAAATGATTATAATAAATTTAAAACGCTTTCAAAACAAAGAAAATCAATGGAAGAAACTGTTGAACTTTACCATCAATGGAAAAAAGCAACTGATGCTATTAAAGAAAGTAAAGAACTTCTTTATGAAGAAAATGATGCGGAAATGAAAGAATTTTTAAAAAGTGAAATTGAAGAAAATGAAGCAAAATTGCCTGAATATGAAGAAGAAATGAAAATTCTTTTACTTCCGAGAGACCCAAATGATGACAAAGATATTATGTTAGAAATAAGAGGTTCCGCAGGTGGAGATGAAGCTAATATTTTTGCAGGCGATTTAATGAGAATGTATTTAAGATTTGCGGATAAACAAGGTTGGCAAACCCAATTGTTAAGCAAAACGGATTGTGAAGCGGGCGGAGTTTCCGAAGTAATTATTTCAATAAAAGGGGACAGCATTTATTCAAAGTTAAAATACGAAAGTGGCGTTCACAGAGTTCAAAGAGTTCCTGCGACGGAATCTCAAGGAAGAGTTCATACTTCAACTGCGACAGTTGCTGTTATGCCGGAAGTCGACGATGTAGAAATAGAAATCAATCCAAATGATTTAGAAATTTCAACTGCACGTTCAGGCGGAGCAGGCGGGCAAAACGTTAATAAGGTTGAAACAGCAGTAAGAGTAGTTCATAAGCCGACAGGATTAATGGTTTTCTGTACAGAAGAACGCTCACAGCTTCAAAATAAAGAAAGGGCTTTACAGATTATCAAAGCAAGACTTTATGACATGGAAGTTCAAAAACAAATGCAAGAGGTTACGGATTTAAGACGTTCTCAAGTCGGAACAGGCGATAGATCCGAAAGAATAAGAACTTATAACTTTCCTCAAGGTCGCTTAACAGACCACAGAATAGGACAAAACTTAAATGTTTGGACGGTCATTGACGGTGATTTAGAAGATTTATTGGAATTGCTTATGGAATACGACCAAAAATTAAAGCTCGAAAAACTCGCTGAGATTTCTTAAGGAGAATAAATTATAAAACGCAGATGTATAGGCTGTTTTGAGCTTAAAGAAAAAGAAAATCTTATCAAAATAACCAAAAATTATCTTAATAATGAAATTTATATAAACCCAAATTCTAAAATATTTGGCAGATCTGTATATCTTTGTTATAATAATAACTGTATTAATAATGCTTTAAAAAAAAATAAGCTTGAAAAGTTTTTAAAGACGAGGATACCTGAGAATATAAAACAACAATTAACCGATTGGAACATAAATGAGTGATAGTATTAAAGTAAGTGATTTAGCTAAAGAATTAAATATAACGAGTAAAGAAGCAATTGAGAAATTTGCAAAAATTTCAATTGTGGTTAAATCTCACGCAAGCACTGTTACAGAAGACCAAGCGAGTAAATTAAAAAAATTCATAGCAAATGGTTCCGTAGAAGTTAAAAAGCCAAAAGCTTTTATCGTAAAAAAAGTAAAAACCGAACAGCCTGTCGTAAATGAAGAAAAAAAACCTACAGAGCCTGAACTAAAAGTTATAAAAATAGAAAAAGTTGAAAAAGTTCAGAAAATTGAAAAGGTGGAAAGTCCGAAAAAAGCAGAAAAACCGACTTATGACAATTTGCCGGAAAAAATTAAAATAGATAACAATAATAAACCTAAAACGGTTGAACGACATCCTGATATTGCTTCGATAAAAGCAATGCCAAATCGTCTTGAAATAGTAAGACATGCTCCAAGACCAACAGAAGATAACTCAGGTGATAAAAAAACAAGTGATAAAAAATTTGCCGATAAAAAACAAGGCGAAAAAATCCCTCTATCTGAAAGAAAACCTTTAGAAAGACACGTGATTTCACAAGATATTTACAACAACAGAGGTGGCGGAAGTAAAAAAGGTGCTTATAAGAAAAAGGATAAGAGCGATTTCCGTTCAAAAGAAGAAGAACAAGAAAGAATTTCTTTAGAAAAAGCAGCGGCTCAAAAACATAAAAAAAGAACTGCAAAAGAAGAACTCATTGAAGAAATTACGCAAGTAGTCGTTAATGAAGCAATGACCATAAGCGAGTTATCCGACAAAATAAGAAAAACGCCTGCTGAAATCGTAAAATTTCTTATGATGCAAGGAATTATGGCGACAGTAAACCAACTTATAGATGTCGAAACAATTAAAAAAGTTTGTGCAGAATTTGAACTTGAAGTTTTAGAAGAAGATATCGAAGCCTTTATGGAAGAAGAACTTCAAAAAGAAGAAAAGAAAAAAGCATTAGAAAATGTAGATAAAAAGTTATTAAAACATAGAGCTCCTGTCGTGAGTATAATGGGACACGTAGACCATGGTAAAACAACATTATTAGACAGTATCAGAGCTTCAAAACACAAAATTGTATCGACAGAAGTCGGGGGAATAACTCAATCTATAGGTGCTTACACCGTATATGTAAATGACAAAAAGATTGTATTTGTAGACACCCCGGGTCACGAAGCTTTTACAGAAATGCGTGCAAGAGGTGCAAAAGCTACTGATATTGCGATTTTAGTTGTAGCTGCAGATGACGGAATAATGCCTCAAACAATTGAAGCAATAAATCACGCAAAAGCAGCAGAAGTTCCTATTATTGTGGCAGTTAACAAAATTGATAAACCCGGAGCTGATGCGGATAGAATTTTACAACAATTAACAGAACACGGACTTGTGCCTGAAGCATGGGGCGGGGATACAATTACAGTTAAAGTTTCAGCACTTTTAGGCACAGGTATTGATGAACTTCTTGAATATATTCTTCTTCTTGCCGAAATGGGTGATTTAAGAGCAAATCCAAAAGCACCTGCATCAGGAGTTGTTATAGAAGCGAATTTAGATAAAGGAAAAGGTGCCGTTGCAACATTACTTGTTCAAAACGGAACATTAAGAATAGGGAATTGTGTCGTAGTCGGTTCTGTCGGAGGTCGTGTAAGAGCTTTATTATCAGATAGCGGAGAAAGAGTTGTTAAAGCTGAACCAGCTACTCCTGTTGAAATACTCGGATTATCAGAAGTCCCTCAAGCAGGTGATCATTTTGAAGTTGTAGGAAACGAAAAAGAAATGAAATCAATAATTGATAAACGTAAAGAAAAAGAAAGATCAAAACGTTTAGATGCAATGCTTCCTGCACATATCAGACGTGAAGCTGCGGCAGGCGACGGAGATTTACCTCAATTAAATCTTATTATCAAAGCAAGTACAAACGGTTCTGCGGAAGCGGTTGCTCAAGCTGTTGCAGGGTTAGAATCTAAAGAAATTATTACAAAGATAATTCATGTAGGCGTAGGCGATATTTCGGAAGCTGATGTTATGTTAGCGGCTGCTTCTCAAGCTATCGTTCTTGGATTTAGCGTTAAAGAAGACAATAATGCTCTTGTTGCTGCCGAAAAAGAAGGCGTTTCCATCAAAAAATACGATATAATTTATCAAGTTTTAGAAGATTTAGAAAAAACAATGCTTTCACTTCTTCAACCTGAAATTCAAGAAGTTGAATTAGGTAAAGCGGAAGTCAGACAAATATTTACTGTCGGCAAAAATATTAAAATTGCAGGTTGTTATATTACCGAAGGTAAAATCAAAAAAGGCGAAACCGCTATATTATACCGAGATGGAAAAGAAGTTTTCAAAGGAACTATTGACCAACTTAAGAGATTTAAAGATGACGTCAAAGAAGTTAAAGAAGGTTTTGAATGCGGTATTTCTTTTGCTAAATTTAATGATATCCAAGAAGGTGATATTATTGAAGTTTCCACGACTAAAGAAATTGAAAGGGTAAGTTTAGATTAATGACTTTAAGGAACGAACGAGTAAGAAAAACTTTAATGAAAGAAATTGCTGACGTAATTCAAAAAGAATTGCGTTTTCATGGAGGAATGGTTTCAATAACAGATATAGAGGTTTCTCACGACAATTCTTTCGCAAAAGTTTTTTACAGTGTTTTTGGTTCCGAAGACCAAAAAAAACAAGCTGTTGAAGTTATAGAAAAGAATACTCCTAAAATTCGATATGAAATAGGAAAAAGAGTTCGACTAAGATTAACTCCGGAATTAAAATTTATACTTGATGATTCCATCGAAAGAGGAACGAGAGTTAATGAATTAATTGAAAAAATTTCAAGAGGCGAAATTTAAAATTTTTTATGAATGAAAACGAACAATTATTCGGATTTTTAAATATAAATAAACCAATCGATATAACATCTCATGATGTTATTAATGTTTTACGTAAAGTTTCTAAAATCAAACAAATAGGGCATACCGGAACACTTGACCCTTTTGCCCAAGGCGTTTTGCCAATTTGTATCGGGAAGGCAACTCGTTTAATAGAATATCTTAATGATGAAAAAGAATATCTTGCGACAGTAAATTTCGGCAAAAATACAGATACTTACGATATAAAAGGTTCAATTACTGAAACTTTTGATAAAAAAATCAATATTGAAGAATTAAGTTCAGCCTTAAAATTTTTTGAAGGTGAAATTGAACAAACGCCTCCGATTTATTCTGCTATAAAAATTAAAGGAAAAAAACTTTATGAATATGCAAGAAAAGGTGAAAATATAGAAATTCCCAAACGAAAAGTTTTCATTGAAAAAATCGAATTAAAAAAGTTTGACGAAAAACTGCAAAAAGCTGAAATATTGATTAAGTGTTCAAAAGGGACATATATCCGCTCCATAGCTTTTGATTTAGGAAAGGATTTGAAATGCGGGGCTTTTTTATCAAAATTAATAAGAGCTCAAGCAGGAAAATTTTTTATAGAAAAATCTATAAAACTTGAAGATATAAAATCAAGCGAAGATATAAGCAAAAATCTTATAAACCCTTTAGAAATGCTCGATTTAAAAACTTATGAACTTGATGAAAATGAGCATAAAAAAATTCAGATGGGGCAATTTTTAAATTGTGAAATTAAGGATATTGATAATATTATTTTGTTATATAATAAAAAAATAGATGCGATAGCATATATTGAAGATAAGAAAATAAAGGTTAAAAAGGTTTTTTTATGAAAAAATTTATAATTACGAGCATAATATTTTTATTAACAACAAGCCAATGTTTTGCATATACATGTTTCGACAAAATGTGTCCGCAAAATCCTTATGATATGACAACAAAAGCAGGTCAAATATTTTCTAAAATAACAGGGTCTACACTTTTGGCAGAAGCAATCGGACAATCAATTATTAAAAAGTCCTTAAAAAAAGAAACAAAAGAAAAATTTAAAGTAAAAATAGACAGTTACAGTGCAAAAGATTTAATACAAGGACGTTTTAAATCACTTGAAATATCAGGTAAAGACTTGAATATAGATGGCGTTTACATTTCCAGCCTTGATATAAATACTCTTTGCAACTTTAATTACGTTGAACTGAATAAAAATACAATAAAATTTAAAGAAAATATGGTTCTTCATTTTGGCATGGAAATTTCTAATGAAGATTTGCAAAAAACTATGAATTCTGCAGGTTATATGAATATTTTAAATAATGTAAATCTATCACTTGGAGGGCTTACGTTATTTAAAATTCAGGACGCTTCAACCACAATAAGAAACGATAAATTGAATTTCGGATTTAAAATTTATTCACCATTTACAAGAACAATAAATGTCAGTATCGGAAGTAAAATAAAAGTTTTAAACGGAGAAATTGTGCTTGATACTGTCGAAAATTCTTACAGTAAAGTTGATATGGCAAAATTAACAAAAATTTTAAATATGCTAAACCCTCTTGAATTTTCTCTTGAAATACTTGAAAATAAAGATACAAAAATGCAAGTTCAAGATATAAAAATTATTGATAACAAAATTTTAATGAGTGGAAATATTTTGATACCAAAAAATGTTATAAAGGAAGTGGGTGCAAATTGAGTAAAAGAAGTAGAAAACAAGAATTCAGTCTTGAAACTTGGCAAAAAATACTTATCGTTGTATTAATACTTGCAACAGTGACATATATAAAAATGTCATTTTTCCCATCAAAACCATATATTCCTGAAGTTCAAGAACGTTCGACTGAAGAAGTTATCGACGAAAACAATACCGAAAATGAAAAACCAAAAACGTATGCTTATGTTTTCTTTATAGGACAAAATGAAAATAAGGAAGAAGTTTATCGTGCAGTAAAAAGGGAATGGAACGAAGAAAAAGAAAAATGTTCACTCCTTTCTTTCGCAATAACTCAACTTATAAAAGGGCCGACTGATTACGAAAAAAGTAAAAATGTTTATTCTGAAATACCTAAAAATACAAAATTCTTAGGAATAAGTGAAAATTCTGATAAGGCTATTATAAATTTATCAACGGAATTTGCGATGGGCGGAGGCACTGATAGCATTTATAAAAGATTATATCAATTAATTAAAACTGCAAATAAAAATTCTAAAACAGATGTTTATCTGAATATAAACGGAAAACAAGCTGAAACAATCGGCGGAGAAGGTATAATGATTAATCAGCCGCTTAATGAAAGAACCGTTGAGGATTAAGATTTGCAAAAAGATTTGAATTATTACTTAAATCTCAATTGGACTTTAATTGAAGGCACAGACTTAGATTTCAATGGGGAACTTTATCACTACATTGAAATAAAAGAAATTCCGAGTTTCTGTTTTTGTGCTAAAACAATTGAAAAAGCACGAGAAAATTATAAAAATCAACTAAAATTGTCCCTTCAATTAATGATTGAAGATAATGAAAAAATTTTAGAACCCGGCGAAGAAAATGAAGACGATATTGATTGGGAAAAAATTTGCCCTTAATTTTTAAAAATACATTCCTAAATGACTAAATATCGCTTGAAAAATAGATTTATTAAAGATATAATAAGAAAATCGAAAAAGGAGGCAAAACATGCACATACACGTTAATGGAAAAAACTTAGAAATTACTGAAGCAATAAAGGCTTATGTTAAAGAAAAATTAGGCAAAGTTGCGAACCATTACGATTTAATTAAAGGAATAAAAGTTGTTTTATCAGTTGTAAAAAACCCTGCGGCTTCTGCAAAACATACCGCTGAAGTAGCTTGCGAATTGACTTCTGGAACAATTCACTGTGAAGAATCAGCTAATTCTATGTATGAAAGCATTGACCTTTTAGCTGACAAATTAGATAGGCAAGTTAAAAAATATAAAGATAAAAACCTTTCTTCAAAAGATAAATCTTCTTCAATTAGAACAAGTTTAGCTGAAGAAGCTTCTGATGACGAAGATTTTGAAGAAGTTGAAGAACTCGAAGAAGTTTAATTTTATTACGGGAAAATGCTTAACAATAAAAAAATAATCGTTATAATGCCTGCTTATAATGCTGAAAAAACATTAGAACAGACTTATAATGAAATTTACCATGATTTTGTCGATGAAATAATTCTTGTTGATGATAATTCTATTGATGATACAAAACAATTATCAAAAAAATTAAAAATTACAACGATTGTTCATAAAAAAAATTTAGGTTACGGGGCAAATCAAAAGTCTTGTTACAAAGCGGCGATAAATGCAGGAGCTGACATTATAATAATGCTTCACCCTGATTATCAATATACGCCGAAACTCATACCTGCAATGGCATCAATGCTTGCTTTTGAAGAATATGAAGTAGTTATAGGCTCAAGAATGCTGGGTAATTCTGCGATAAAAGGCGGAATGCCTCTTTATAAATTTATTGCAAATAATTGTCTTACATGTTTCCAAAATTTAATTATGGGTGAAAAACTTTCCGAATATCACACAGGATTTCGTGCATTTACCAAGAACGCACTTGAAACAATGCCTTTGGAAGACTGCGATAATGATTTTATATTTGATAATGAAATTCTCGCCCTCAGTTTTTATTATAATTTTAAAATCGGCGAAATTTCTTGCCCGACAAAATATTTCAAAGAAGCATCTTCTATTAATTTTATTCGCTCTTGCAAATACGGTTTTGGAGTAATTGGTGTAAGTATTAAATATTTTCTTGCCAAATATAATATTTTTAAATCAAAAATATTTAAACCTAATGCCAAAAAACTTGATTTTAACGAACAATTAAATTATTACTATAAAAATAACTAAAGATTATTTATAAAAATCTTGGTTAATTCGTGCAAATTGAATATCTTTATAAAAATATTGCAAAATTTGATAGGCATTATAACCCTGTTTTGCGAGATTATTTGCACCATGTTGGCTCATACCGACACCATGCCCGTTCTTTTTTATCCCATCATCAAACGATGGAACAGAACGCAAATAAGGCATATTGGAATTCCAAACTTGTCCGGAATTAACAGTTTGTCCACCTGCTGATGC
>CAYYAL010000003.1:50784-52303 GCA_964469445.1 uncultured Muribaculaceae bacterium | reverse complement strand
CCGGTAAAGATATGGCAAATGTCTTGGAAAAAGTCGGAATTACCGCTAATAAAAACACTGTTCCGAATGACCCTCAAAGTCCTTTCGTAACAAGTGGAATTAGACTCGGAACTCCTGCAATTACAACAAGAGGATTTAAAGAAGACGATATGATTGAAGTTGCTAAAATTATTGCATCTGCAATTTATTCGTCGGATAATGAACAAGGATTAAAAAATTTAAGAGAACGTTCGCTTAAATTATGTGAAAAATATCCGCTCTATAATTAAGGAGAAAAATCATTTTAAACCTTTCGCAATTACAATTATCAGATGTACATATCATAGGTGCAATAATATCGTACCTTTTAGGAGTATTTATTGTTCCTTTTGTAATTGATTATTCAAAAAAACAAGGTTTGGTCGACCTTCCAAATGAAAGAAAAATTCATAAAACACCTGTTTCAAGACTCGGCGGAATTGCAATTTGGTCAAGCACAATGATAACATTCCTTTTTCTTGTCTTTTTAAGCTATTACCCTTATGGCAGTCTGCTTTCAGGAATTCTTCTCGGCAGTTCTTTGATGTTTTTCTTAGGATTTGTTGATGATATCTACAATTTAGATGCAAAATTTAAACTATTTATACAGATTTCAATTGTAACGTTGGTTTACTTTTTGGGCGTAAAAATTGATACGCTACCGTTTTTCGGCGGAGCAGAATTAAACGGAATATTTTCTTATATAATCACCGTTTTGTGGATTGTAGGAATTTCTAACGCAATAAATTTTATAGATGGAGTTGATGGGCTTGCAGGTTCTGTAATTACCGTAAGTTCAATCACTTTAGCCATAATTGCCCTTGCAATTACACCTCCAAATCCAATCAGTGCGTTAATCGGATTTATCTTAGCAGGTTCTATGTTAGCATTTTTAACTTATAACTTTAATCCTGCAAAGATATTTATGGGAGATTCCGGCTCTCTGTTTTCAGGATTTTTGCTTGCAAGTTTATCTATAACAGGCGTAATGAAATCTGCGGCACTTGCTGTTTTAATACCATTTGTAGTCCTTGCAGTGCCTATTATTGATATAACTTTTGCTTCCCTAAGACGTATTGCAAAAGGGACTTCTCCTTTTGTAGCCGATAGCGAACATATTCACCATAAATTACTGAAAGCAGGATTTACACAGAAAAAAACCGTTGCGATTATCACTTCTGTCGCAATTGTAGCAGGTGCAATTGCTTCCGCTTTTGCAGGTTCTATAAAACTTTATATAATTTACATTTTAATTTTAATTTTAATAATGTTTGCCCTAAGTTGGCGTGGAATTACAAAAAAATAAAATTCAAATTTAATTAACAAAATAAAAGTCCCGCAGTTTGCGGGACATAATTTCGTGTGGGAAAAGGAATTTTTTTATCAGGTGGCAAAGCCACATCATCAAATTTTTATGAACTAAGCATTGAATGTTTTGAATGTTGATTCAACGTTTTTGCTTATAACTTTTTGAACAGCTTCCATTTCTGTAGAAATAGCC
>CAYYAL010000003.1:44805-50684 GCA_964469445.1 uncultured Muribaculaceae bacterium | reverse complement strand
CATATCCCGTTGATGTTTTTGTAACAGTTGTATTATCAAAACCTTGAAGTGCTTCCATAGCTTTCAAATATTCTTCATATTCCGTTGTACCGACTTGAAAATCACCTAAAGTTACAGGTGTCATTTCATAACCGTTTGCATAATATGTCGGCGTTGCTTGTCCGTTATCGGTAATTCTATTGTAACCTTGTGAAGCAGCTGCCGTTACATCTTCTTCATAAGTGTATCTTACTACATAGTCATTTTGACCTGCACCTGCAGCAGAACTCGGAATCATTTGTAAAATAGTATTTGTTGTTCCGCCGATTGCTTGCCAAGTATAAACTTGTTTTGTAAACTGATCTACAGATGGTGGAGTTGGAACTCCTAAACCCAACATTTGAGTATAATAAGAAGCTGTTTGATTACTCAATGCTGTTCTTTCTTGGTTAATTTGTTGACCTTCATACTCAACGTTTGTTTTTCTTGCGGTCAATCCTAAAAATCTTGCTTGTGATGCTGACATTCCCATAATTTATTCCCTCATTACTTTAATTAATTTTTACTTACCTTTTCTATATCGGTATATTTAATGAAAAACTTTAATTTTTCATATAAAAATGTAACATTTTGTAATGTTTTACTATTATTATATAAAAATATAATGATAATTATCTTATATCCTAACTGTTTCATAACAGTATAATGTAAAACTTTATCTTTTCTTTTAACATAAATTTATGCTGAAAATCGTTAAAAATAGTCTATTAAATTATATCTCTTCAACTTTTGAAACAGAAAAAATTGTAAATTCAAATAGAATTTTTGATTTTAATAATCAAAAAATTAGAGATGGAATTATTGTTTACCTAATTGAGCGAGAAATTAGAATCCAAGACAATTTTGCCCTAAAATTTGCAATAGAAAAATCAAAAGAATTAAATAAAAATTTAAAAATAATTTGTCCCAAAAGCACTTATGATACTGAGCTTAAAAATAAATTTATAGAAAATAAAATTAATGAAGCAAAAGATAATTTTTTAAAAAACAATTTGGATTTTGAAATTGTTCCTCAAAATGACGAAGGAATTTTGAAATACCTTGAAAAAATCAAGCCAAGTTTTTTAATAATTGATTTTAACCCTATTTTAGACAGAACTTATTTAAAAAATGCGAATTTTAAAATCTATGAAATTGACGGGCATAATATAATTCCTGCAAGATATTTGTCTGATAAGCAAGAATATAACGCAGCGTCTATAAGAAGAAAAATTTATACCGAAATTTCTCCGTTTTTAACCGAATTTAAAAATGAATTTACATTTAATTCCGAAGCTGAAAATATTTTAGATAATTTTATCAATAACAAACTTCAATATTATGCGGAATTCAAAAATAATCCGACAAAAAATGTGCAATCAGGTTTGTCAAAATATTTGAATTTAGGATTTATTTCTTCGCAAAAAGTGGCTTTATCAGTAATAAAATCAAATGCATCAGATGAAAATAAAGAAGCTTTTTTAGAAGAACTCGTTATAAGAAAAGAACTTGCAGACAATTTTTGTCTTTATTGTAAAAATTACAAATCATTTAATTGTATTCCGACTTGGACAAAAAACAGTTTAAACCAACATAGACAAGATTTTAGACAATATATTTATTCAAAAAAAGAATTTGAAGAAGCCAAAACTCACGATAATTTGTGGAATGCAGCAGAAATACAACTTTTAGAAGAAGGCATTATGCAAGGATACTTAAGAATGTATTGGGCAAAAAAGATATTAGAATGGTCAAAAACGCCTGATGAAGCCTTAAAAATTGCAATTTACTTAAACGATAAATACGCTCTTGACGCTCCAAGCCCTGATGGTTACACAGGAATTTTATGGTCGATAGGGGCTTTACATGACAGACCTTTTCAAGACAGACCTGTTACAGGCAAAATAAGAATTATGACTTATAATTCCATGAAATCAAAATATGATATAAATTCTTATATTAATAAATATATCCAAAATTAAAAATAAATTTCGTTTCCTATTATCTTTATTGTATAATTTCTAAAACCATTTAATAAAAGGAAATTATTATGAGTAATAAAATAAAAAAATATACGGCAGGAGAAGAATTTGTAAATGCAATTACACATGCAATCGGAGCTTTACTTTCAATTTATGCGATAGTACTTCTTGCAGTTAATTCAAGAAATGCACTTGAGGCAACGGCAACTGCTATTTTTGGTGCAACAATGTTTATTCTTTTTCAATCCTCAACTTGCTACCATGCAATGGTTAATGAAAAAGCAAAAAAAGTTTTCCAAAGAATTGACCATAGTGCAATTTTCTTACTCATAGCAGGAACTTATACCCCTATATTACTGCTCGTAGTTCCATTCCCTCACTCAATAGCACTCCTTGCCATCGTTTGGTATTTGGCATTAATGGGTGTTGTATTTTCTTGCATTACACTAAAATTCAAATATTTATCAACAACTTTATACCTTATAATGGGTTGGTTCACAGTATTTTTAGCGTATTCGATTTGGAAAGTAAGCCCTGAAGCACTTTGGTACTTACTCGGCGGAGGTATTTTTTATACACTTGGAAGCGTTTTTTATATTTTAAAATATAAATTTATGCACAGCATCTGGCACTTATTTGTAATTGCAGGTGCAGCAATGCATTTCCTTTGCATTATGCAACTTTTAAAAATAGCTTAAACTTTGTAATATTTTCTTAATATATTATCTAAATATCGTATTTTAAGGCATTTTTTCTTCTTTAAAATACTTTATTAATGTATAAAAGAAGAGAACGGAGCATTTTTTCATGCGTGTTGATGCAATAAATGGAATACAAAATAATAATCAACGTAGCTTTTCCACCGGCTCATTCGGAGGAAGTAGCGGATTTGCATCTATTTTTGATGAAAAAGCTTCTCTAAATAATACAAAAGTTAAAGGAAATGAAGCTGGTTTACTTGCAACTGCAATGAAAAAATCTGAGGGCATAAGTGCACAACGTTTTAATCATTTCTATGAACTGGCAATGGCTCGAACAAAAAGTGGTTATTATACAGAACAAGCCAATGAGCCTAAAGATAAAAATTCAACAGAATGGAAAGACTGGGCTAAAAAATTCAATCCTGATGCATTAAAACCTACTGACACAAACACTAACCAAAATATTACATAATTAATTTGGAAATATTATTCCAAATACTTTCTTGTCATTATAACGTTGCCGACTTCATCATAACCGTTTGCCCCAACCCAATGAGCAATAAGTTTTCCATTCGGTTTAAATATAAAAGTTTCGGCTTTTGATACCCTTAATCCTTTATTTATCAGGTTTCCGCTAGTATCATATTTATAAGAACGATAAGGATAAGTTAATCCATCTTTTTCCTCTGCATACATCAACATTCCTGATTTTGTATAATACCAAACATGATATTCATCTGCTTTATACATAACTGCATAAGATAAATCAGAAAATAATGCCAAAGTTCTATCTTTTAACTCAAGATTTCCATTTAATAAATATGAATGATTTCTCCCATATTCACTATCATAAAGCTTTTGACTGATTAAATCTATTGTTAATTTTTTAACAATAGGCGTTGAAACTTCATCTCTTGCAGAATTTACATTATAACCGATTTCACCCTGCAATAAAGTTTCCGAAAAAACCGCAGAGCTTGATAAGGCAAGTGCAAAAATCATTACTAAAACAAACTTCTTCATCTGACAAACATCTTAATGTTTTTAAACTGATTTGTCAAGGTCAAGAATTTGAGTTTAAGCCAATCCTAAAGAAATTTTATTATTCATCGCCAATGTGTTCATAAAATCATTAATCTGATTTAAAGAAAAAGAAGTCCTTCCGTATTCCGCAGAAAGCCATGCAAGTCTTTCTTTATAAGTCCTGACCTGCTCCATTTCCATATAATCATCTTGTGCAAAATCAACTAACTGATTAATTCTGTCAGAAATTTTCCTGAACATAACATTTATGGTTTCATTATTTGAAAAAACCAAACCTACATCTTTTGCCAATAATTTTGTATTGGTCATAATTTGAGTCTCAGAAGCCGTTTCCTTTTTTACAGGAATTGCCTCTGTTTTTTTATCAGTTGCATCTGTTTGTTTTGTTTCTTCTGCCTCTTGTGTTTTTTTTGCATTTTCAGCATTGACAATAGCAACTTGTGCTTCATCTTCCGTCTTATAATTCAAATAATTTAAACCTAACTCTGTTAATTTAGAACGAGTTTCAGAACTTAATTCTTCAGAAGAACTATTTGCTGAAGAAAAATTAATATATAAATTAAGTCCGCCAATAGCACTTATTGCCATTTATTTACCCCTATTTTGCAATACTCATTCAATTAGGCTATCGGCATTTTTTCTAAAAACTTTAATTTTATGATTGTTTTTATTAACATTTGTAAATAAGCTAAGAGGCGGGTGCAACAAAGTTGCACCCGCCTCTTAGAAAAGCATTTAAACAGGTAAGAAACCCATTACAAGACCTTGTATAATTTGCAAAACAATTAATGCTACAATCGGCGACAAATCAAGTCCGCTTATAGGAGGAATTATTCGTCTAAACGGTTCTAAATATAAATCTGTCAAATTTCTAATTCCTTTTATAGGTTGTTGGTCCCAATCAATTGATGGAATCCAAGTCAAAAATATCCTCAATATAATCAACAAATAAAAGAAATAAAATATATTATTAACAACATGTCTAATCATTATTCAATTCCTATAATTGTGAGTTTTTCTTAGTATTTTGACAATCACAAACCTTTCTTTCATCAGGAATGTTTTCAATCATCGTAAATAATAATTTTTTCAAATTATCCAAATTAGAATTAAATACTTTAATAACATCATGATGTGATACAGGCGGAACATCACCAACCAAACCCGCATCATAATCTGTTATAAGAGAAATATTCAAAGGACACATATCCATTTCTTTAACCAAATAAGCTTCAGGAAAAGCTGACATATTAATAACTTCCCAGCCCTGATTTGTGAAAAATTTTGATTCAGCTTTTGTAGAAAATCTAGGTCCGTTAATAACAACAACAGTTCCTTGTTCATGAACAGTAATTCCTAAATCTTTAGCTGTTTTTATAGCTAATTGACGAAGTTCAGGACAATAAGTTTCAGCCGGAGAAGGGTGAGTAACAATAGGTCCTTCAAAGAAAGTTGATTTTCTACCGTCAGTCCAATCAACAAATTGATCGCAAATTACGAAATCCCCCGGAGCAACATATTTTTGTAAACTTCCTGCTGCACATGGTGATATAACTCTTTCGCACCCGATAGATTTCATCGCCCAAACATTTGCTCTATAATTAATCATATGAGGTAATATCGTATGATTTCTACTATGACGAGGCATAAACGCAACTTTATGTTTTCCGATTTTTCCTAAAAATACATTGTCACTTGGCATGCCATAAGGTGTTTCAATTCTTACTTCTTCGATATCATCTAAGAATTTATAGAACCCTGAACCGCCGAAAACACCTATTTTAGCTAATTTTTCTGTCATTTTATTCTCCTTTATTGTCTATTTTGTATTTTTCGTTGGATTTAATAAATAATCCCGAGCTTTGGCTGAAGATACTACGGTAGGAGGTAAAATCAATTTCCCATTATTGTGAATATAAATGGTAAATCGATCAGGATCTGCAACATTAGAACTATTTGGACCTTGAGAGTTGTTTACATCGATTATTATTATTCTATACAGATCTGAAGCATTAGTAGTAGTATCAGGAGCCTTCTGCATTATCCATTGAACCCCATCAGTAGTTATAAAACCTTGTTCATCTGATTTAGCTTTACAATTAACTGTTCCTACCGTATTTACTTTTTGAGAAAA
>CAYYAL010000003.1:31324-44705 GCA_964469445.1 uncultured Muribaculaceae bacterium | reverse complement strand
TACCTGTTGATGTACTACCTGTTGATGTACTACCTGTTGATGTACTACCTGTTGAAGTACTACCTGTTGATGTTCCAAAACTACTACCACCACTTGATGCAGATATTATTACTATTGAAGATGAACCGGAGGTTGAGGTTGAACTTGATATTGGAGCTTCTGCTAATGCAGCCGGTATAAGCCAATTATTAATATTACAAATTCTAATGTCATTTTTAATAACATTAGAAATACGACAATTTACACCATAAGGATATAATGTTTCGTCATTTATCATTTCAGAAACAAATTCGCTTAATTGTGCATAAGATTTTTTAAATAAAACCCCTTTATCATTCGGCGACATTTTCGTCATAGCCGGTATTAAAAATGCGGCAAGAACACCCATTACTAACATAGCAATCAATATCTCAGAAAGTGTAAAAGCTTTTTTCATTAAAAATCCTCCATAATATTCACAACAACAATAATAACATAAAAATGCATGGACTTGATTTTTTAACATGTTGATATTAAGATATTATTACAAATTAATCTTAAGGTATTAATGTTCTCTAATCAGAACGCGTTAATTAATATTAAAAGATTTATCAATTCACAATCTCAGAGGATTTTAATGATTAGAAAATTAGTATTGTTCACTATGTTAGTGGGATTTTTACTATGCTCGAGTGTTGAAGCTAATCAAAATAATGTTACCACCGTAAAAGAAGCAATTGTTAAACAATCGCTTGAGTTAGGTATTGACCCTGCATTAGCTTTAAGTATAGCAAAATCTGAATCTGGTTTTAGACATGAAACCAAAAGCCCTTATGGAGCAGTCGGGGTTTTTCAATTAATGCCTTCGACCGCAAAAAGATTAGGCGTGAACCCTTATTGTTTGCATGGAAATATCAAAGGCGGATTAATGTATTATCAAAAAATGTATAGAATCTTTGGAAATACAGAACTAGCTCTTGCTGCATATAACGCAGGACCCACTGCTGTAAAACGGTATAATAGCGTGCCTCCATACGGTGAAACAAAAAGATTTGTTAATAAAATAATGCTTGAATATAAAGCTCAAAAAACAAATCCTGATCCTGCAATTAAAAAAGCAAAACAACCTGCAGTAAAATTAATTAAATTAGAAGCTCTTGAAGCGACAAAAGCTCCTATTCCTGCAAAGGCTACAATTTAGTAGAATTAAACATTATGATTTAACAATGGATAAATTTATTATCCATTGTTTTTCATGTTTTTGTTAAAATGGTCTTATGAATAAAATTCTTGTTATAGATGATGATATAAATATAAATGAATTAATAAAAATCAATTTAGAACTTTGTGGCTACGATGTAATTCAAGCTAATGACGGGATAAAAGGATTTGCTATTGCAAAACAAGAACTCCCGAATTTAATTGTGCTTGATGTTATGATGCCTGATGTTGATGGATTTACCGTAGCACAACGCATAAGACAGAATAATGATACAAAAAATATTCCTATTCTTATGTTAACTGCATTATCTGAAATTGAGAAAAAAGTTAAAGGATTTGATATCGGCGTTGATGATTATCTTGTAAAACCTTTTGAAATGGAAGAATTAAAGGTTAGAGTAAGAGCATTATTAAAACGTTCGAGACAAATTCCTCTATCTATTGCAACGAGAGAAGTTCTTTCAATAGGAGAAATCACTTTATTACCTGAATCTTACAGCGTAAAAATCAACGATAAAACAGTAAAATTAACGCCAATTGAATTTGATATATTTAATTTATTATTCCAAAACCACGGTAATATGGTATCTTCTGCCAAATTATTACAAGAAATTTGGGGATACGAACCTGATGATGAAATTGAAACGATAAGAGTTCATATTAAACATTTAAGAACAAAAATAAATTCAATTGCAGACGGCAAAAAGTATATTGAAACGATTTACGGCGGAGGATACAAATTAAATGTGTAATTATTTAATAGATACCCATGCCCATATTGATTTTGAAGATTATAATAAAGATTTTACGCAAATGCTTTCAAGGCTTGATGAATACGGAGTAAAAAAGCTTGTAATTCCTTCAAACGATGTTAAATCGCACGAAAATGTTCTCAAAATAATTTCAGAATATAAAAATTTCTACGGAGCAATCGGATTGCACCCTTCAAGTGCAAATGAATTTAATGAACAAGTTTTATGTGATATGAAAAAATATTTAAAAGAAGAAAAAATAGTTGCGATTGGAGAATGCGGACTTGATTATTATTGGGATAAGGATAATAAAGAGCTTCAAAAAGAAGTTTTTATCGAACAAATAAAACTTGCGAAAGAATTCAATAAAACTCTTATTGTCCATGACAGAGAAGCACATGGCGACACATTTGATATTTTAAAAAAATATGCCGAAAATTTGAATGTTATATTGCATTGTTATTCGGGAAGTGTCGAATTTGCAAAAGAATGTATAAAAATGGGCTGGAAAATAGGACTTGGAGGAGTTGTAACATTTAAAAATGCAAAAAATGTCCATGCCGTTGCTCAGGAAATTTCCTTAGAAAATATGGTACTTGAAACAGATTGTCCGTTTTTAACTCCTGAACCGCACAGAGGAGAACGAAATGAACCTGCTTATGTAAAATTTGTGGCAGAAAACATTGCAAATTTAAAAAATATTCCGATTGAAGATGTTATTAAAACAACAACTTTAAATGCAGAAAAAATCTTCGGTATCTAAATTATGAAAAAAGAAAGACTTGATAAATATTTAACTGATTTAGGTTATTTTGAAACAAAAAGCAAAGCTGCGGCGTGTATTTTAGCGGGCGATGTAAAAATTAATGACGAAAGAATTACAAAATCAGGATTTCAAATTGATATAACAAAAAATTATGAAATAGAAATCAAATCAATGCCGTTTGTTTCAAGAGGCGGTTTAAAACTTCAAAAAGCCCTTAATTTTTTTAATGTAAATCCAAACGGAAGAATTTGTTTTGATGCAGGAGCTTCAACAGGCGGATTTACTGATTGCCTTTTACAACTCGGAGCAGAAAAAGTTTATGCGGTTGATGTCGGATATGGGCAACTGGCTTGGAAAATCAGAAATAATGTAAAAGTTAAAACAATTGAAAAAACAAATATAAGAATTTGTAACTTTGAAGATATTTACGATAAAAATGACAAAATTGCAGACCTACTCGTTATGGATATTTCTTTTATTTCAATTACAAAAGTGTTGGAAAATTTAAAAAAATTTCTTGCCCCGAACCATGAAATGCTATGCCTTATTAAACCTCAATTTGAAGCCGGAAAAGAATTAATTGAAAAAGGCGGAATTGTTACGGATAAAAAAGTTCATAAAGATGTAATTGAAAAAGTTATAAATTCTGCTAAAAATTTGGATTATAAAATTTTAGGGCTTACATATTCGCCTATCAAAGGGCCTTCAGGAAATATCGAATACTTAATTCACATTTCGACCTCCGGCGAAAATATTGAACCAAATAAAGAAAAAATTATTGATGAAGCCTTTGCTAATCTATAATTGCAAATGCTTTTTGATGTGTTAAAATTATACCGATAAGATTTGGAGAGATATTTAGAAAATGTTAGAATTGTTATTGAAATTACTCGGCGACCCTAACGAAAAAAAAGTTAAAAATGTTTTGGGTATTGTCGATCATATAAATGCTCTTGAAGAAGCTATTTCAAAGCTTTCAGACGATGAATTAAGAGCAAAAACTGCAGAATTTAAAGAAATTTTAGAAAAACGTGAATTTTCAGAAGATTTTAAAAAAGACAGAATTTTAGAAAAAGAAGCTTTGGATAAAATTTTACCTGAAGCCTTTGCTGTCGTAAGAGAAGCAGGAAAAAGAACATTAAATATGCGACATTTCGATGTCCAATTAATCGGCGGAATTTTCTTGCATAACGGACATATTGCGGAAATGAGAACAGGTGAAGGAAAAACTCTTGTTGCAACACTTCCGGCTTATTTAAACGCACTTACGGGAAAAGGCGTTCATATAATTACAGTTAATGATTACCTCGCAAAAAGGGACAGCGACTGGATGGGCAGAATTTTTAAATTTTTAGGATTATCTGTCGGAGTTATTCTCTCCAACACACGTTCTTACGATGATTTTGAAGAAAAGAAAAATGCGTATCTTTGCGATATAACTTACGGAACAAACAACGAATTCGGATTTGATTATTTACGGGATAACATGGCAGGAAGTCTTGAAAGTCTTGTTCAACGACCTTTTAATTATGCAATTATTGATGAAGTCGACAGCATTTTGATTGATGAAGCCAGAACTCCACTTATCATAAGCGGTCGTTTAGAAAAATCAGCAGAAACTTACAGAACAATGGCTAGAATTGCACCTCAAATGCAACCTGTAATTGACTATGAAATTGATGAAAAAAATAAAAATATAATTTTAACAGAAGATGGTATTGATAAAGCTCAAGAACTTATCGGGGTAAAAGATTTGTTTGCAATTGAAACTCAATATGCACACCATCTTTTGCAAGCACTAAAGGCTAAAGAATTATTTAAAATTGATACTGATTACGTTATTAAAAACGGAGAAGTCGTAATCGTAGACGAATTTACAGGTCGTTTAATGGACGGAAGACGTTGGTCTGACGGACTTCATCAAGCAGTTGAAGCGAAAGAAAACGTCGCAATTCAAGATGAAACTCAAACTCTCGCTAGTATAACTTTCCAAAATCTTTTTAGATTATACCCAAAACTTGCAGGTATGACGGGTACTGCGATGACGGAAGAAGCTGAATTCGGCAAGATTTACAACCTTGAAGTTACTGCAATTCCTACAAACAAAACCGATATAAGAAAAAATTATCCTGATGTAATTTATAAAACTGAAGAGTACAAATTTAAAGCAGTTGTTGATGACATAATTCAGATGAATAAAATCGGAAGACCTGTTTTAGTCGGCACAATCAGCATTGAAAAATCAGAATATATTTCAAATTTACTGAATAAAGCAGGAATTAAGCACAATGTTTTGAATGCAAAACACCATGAAAAAGAAGCTTACATAATAGCCCAAGCCGGACGTTTAGGAGCAGTTACAATTGCAACCAACATGGCTGGTCGTGGTACAGATATTCTATTAGGCGGAAATGCTGAGTATCTTGCAAAAGAAATCCTTGAAAATAAAAATATACTTCCTGATAATCCTAATTACGAAGAGCTTAAAAATGAAATTCTTAATAAATCAATTCAAGCAACGGAAGAAGAACATAAAAAAGTTGTTGAACTCGGCGGATTACACGTAATAGGAACAGAAAGACACGAATCCAGACGTATTGATAATCAACTTCGAGGTCGTGCTGCTCGTCAAGGCGACCCCGGTTCTACAAGATTTTTCCTTTCATTAGGCGACAACTTGATGAGAATTTTCGGCGGTGAAAAAATTATTACACTTATGAATGCACTTAATGTCGAAGAAAATATGGCGATTGAAAACCCAATTATAACAAGACAAATTCAATCTGCTCAAAAGAAAGTTGAAACTTACCACTTTGATATAAGAAAAAATGTCCTTGAATACGATGATGTTATGAATATTCAAAGAGAAAAATTCTACGCTCAACGTAAAAAAGTTCTTAAAGGAAACAGCTTGACAGAAGATATCAATTACATGATTGAAAAAGAATTGGATAGATTGTTAAAAAGCTACATATCCCCTGAGCTTCAGCCTGATGAATATGTATATGAAGAGCTTTGCACGCTTGTTAAAGAACTTCACTCGATAATTCCTCAATTAACAGAAACAAAAGTAGCGGATATACAATCTCTCAGATATGATGCAATGTATGATAAGCTTAAAAACCTTGCATTTCAGGCTTATCAAGCTCATGAAGAAGAAATTATTAAATTTTACAATGACATAATCGTACAATATGACGAAAATCCGCAACTACAAGAAGCATTTACTGAAAAAAATGTTATGAGAAATATTGAAAAAGATATGTTGCTAAGAGTTGTCGACAACAAATGGATTGACCATTTACACAATATTGATATGCTTCGAGATGGCATCGGATTACGTGCTTACGGTCAAAAAGACCCATTAATTGAATATAAAAAAGAAGCTTACGATTTATTCAACAATATGATGTATGAAATTCAAAGCGAAACGGTTAAACACTTATTTAGAACAAAATTCGGCGTTCAAATCGTTGATATGAAAGACGAAGAAGTTATTGAAACAAGTCTTTCAAAAGCAGCTGAAAACTTCTCTTCCAATAAAGAAGAAATGATAAATACCCCTCAAAAAGTCGAAAAAATCGGAAGAAATGACCCTTGCCCTTGCGGTAGCGGTAAAAAATATAAAAATTGTTGTTTAAATAAAAAATAAAAAATTAAGATAGATTAACGAAAGGATTAAAATGCTGAAAACAGGTATAGTCGGATTACCAAATGTAGGAAAATCAACATTATTTAACGCACTTACAAATGCAAAAAACGCTCAAAGTGCAAACTATCCTTTCTGCACAATTGAACCGAATGTCGGAATTGTAAGCGTTCCTGATGAAAGACTTTACACACTTCAACCTTTAGTAAAAACGGACAAAGTTGTGCCTACAACAATTGAATTTGTTGACATAGCAGGACTTGTAAAAGGTGCAAGCAAGGGCGAAGGATTGGGCAATCAATTCTTGCACAACATAAGAGAAGTCGATGCGATAATTCAAGTTGTAAGATGCTTTGATGACGAAAATACAATTCACGTTGCAGGAAAGATAAACCCAATCGACGATATCGAAATTATTAATATGGAACTTGCTCTTGCCGATTTATCCACAATCGAAAAAAGACAGAAACGTATTTTAAAACAAGTAAAAGCAGGCGATAAAGTTGCCGTTTTGGAAGATAAAATTCTTAAAAAATTAGCCGAATTACTATCCGCAGGGACCTTTATCAATATAAAAAATTACTTTGAAACACCTGATGAATTGGATTTAATAAAAAGATTATGCCTGATGACCACTAAACCTGTAATTTACTGTGCAAATGTTTCTGAATTTGATTTGAAAGACGGAAATAATTATACAAAGCAGGTCGAAGAATACGCAAAAACTCATAATGCTGAAACGGTTATAATTTCAGCTCGAATTGAAGAAGAACTTGCAGAACTTTCTCCCGAAGAATCTTCTGAATATTTAAAAGAATTAGGAATTGAAGACAGCGGAATAAACAAAATGATAAAATCCGTTTACCACCTTTTGAATTTAAGAACATTTATTACCGCAGGTGAAATGGAAGTCAAAGCTTGGACAATTCCTTCAGGTGCAAAAGCACCTCAAGCCGCAGGGGTTATTCACACAGATTTTGAAAAAGGATTTATTAAAGCAGAAGTTACAGCTTATAAAGATTTTATTGCTTGCGGTTCTTATGCTGCGTGCAAAGATAAAGGCTTAACCAGAATTGAAGGTAAAGATTACGAAGTCCAAGACGGAGATATCGTCCATTTTAGATTTAATAATTAATTCAAATATTAATATTTTTTAATATTAAAAAATATTAGGCAATTTTTTATCAGCAATTTACTTTATATAAATGTTTTTACAATAAAATAATTGATAGTTATCTTCTACAACCTTAACGAAACTTTACAAAGTCTATTTGATATTTTACATACAAAGAGGGCGGAGCCAAAGGCTCCGCCCTCTTTGTATATTCTTTATCTTATTCTTTCAAGAAACTTTCATAATTTCTTGCTAAAAGATGCGTTCTTACTTGATTAATCAAATCCAAAGCAACCCCTACCATGATGATAAGAGAAGTTGCCCCAATACCTTGCAAAGTTTTTATGTTAGTAACATAACTTGCAAATGAAGGAACAAGTGCGATAATACCTATCCCAAAAGCTCCGATAAATGTCGTTTTAGAAAGAATTTTATCTAAAGCTTCTGCCGTCGGTTTACCCGGTTTTATTCCCGGAATTGAAGATCCGTATTTTTTCAAGTTATTAGCAATTTCTTTCGGTTGCATATTCGGAATAATTGATGCATAAAAGAAAGTTAATGTGACAATTAAAGTAAAATACAAAATATAATACACAGCCCCATCAGGACTCATAATCTGATTTAAATGCATAATTATATTTTTAACCGCTTCATTTGAAATATTTGCCTGACCGACAATACTTAAAACCGTTGACGGAAACAACAAAATTGCAATTGCAAAGATAATCGGCATAACCCCACCCGGATTAAGCTTGAACGGAATAAAAGTATTAACTCCGCCATAAACCTTGTTTCCGACTTGTCGTTTTGGATTAACAATAACAACTTTTCTGATAGCTTCCTGCATAATGACAATAAAAATCATCGTGGCAAAGAATATTGCAAGAAGTGCAAATAATCCTAATTGCAAAGCAGGGTCTTGTGAAACCATTTGGCTTGTTCTTTGTGAATAAACAGGAATTCCTGATAAAATACCCACAAATATTATTAAAGAACCACCGTTTCCGATACCTTTTTCGGTTATAAGTTCAGAAATCCACATAACAAGCATTGAACCTGCGGTTAATGCAACAACTGAGCTTATGAAGAATGCTAAATGGCTTTGAACCAAGATTGCACCCGGAAGATGAGTAAGATATGCCATAAATACAACGGATTGGAATATAGCCAAAACAGCCGTAAACACCCTTGTATATTGAGCAATTTTTCTTCTTCCTGCTTCACCTTCTTCTTTTTGTAATTTTTCTAAAGAAGGAATTACAACTGAAATCAACTGCATTATGATGGACGATGTAATATAAGGTCCTATCCCTAATGCAAATATAGAAACTTTACCTAAAGCACCGCCTGAAAATAAATCAAGAAATCCAATGATATTATTTCCCGCAGCCATATTTGCGAAAATTTCATTATTAATACCATAAATAGGCATTTGAGCACCAAATCTAAACACAGCAATCATTACAAAAGTAAAAATTAACTTTTGTTTTAAACCGGAAGCTTGCCAGATTGATAGCATGTCATTTGCCGTAGGCATTTTCATACCTTGTGCCATTATACTAATTCAGCCTTTCCGCCCGCTTTTTCAATTTTTTCTTTTGCTGATGGTGAAAAATAACGTGCTTTTACTATAACTTTTCTTGAAATTTCACCGTTTCCGAGAACTCTTAAAGCATCAGCTGATGAATCAGCCTTTTTCAAAGCTTTTAAAGATTCTAAAGAAATTTCTTTAATATCAAGTTTTTCAATCATATTAACGTTAATTTCAGCATATTTAAGCTGATTGATGATTTTAAAGCCCTTTAACTTAGGTAATCTTCTGAAAGCAGGCATTTGACCACCTTCAAATCCGACTTTAGCACTTCTTCCTGAACGTTGACCTTCACCGTTATGACCACGACAAGAAGTTTTTCCATGTCCTGATGAACGACCTCTGCCAACTCTTTTTACTTTATGAGTAGCACCTTCTGCAGGTCTTAAATCTTCTAATGTAATTGTATCTGCCATTTTTATTTTCCTTTTTATTTTTTACTACTATTCAACAATTTCCAATAAATGGGAAATTTTGTTTACCATACCCATAATTACAGGGCTTTTTGAGTGTTCAACAACTTGATTGATTTTTCTCAATCCCAAAGAAGTTGCAACCTTTCTTTGAGCTTCAGAAGAACCGATTAAGCTTTTTTTAAGTTTTATTTTAATTTGTTCTAATTTTGTTTTAGCCATTTTTATTTTCCTTTTTAATTAAACTAATTTAATATTTCACTGACAGTTTTGCCACGTTTTTTAGCGATATCCGCAAACGGTGTTAATCTTGTTAATGCGTCTAATGTTGCACCTGCTGCGTTTAGCGGTGATTTTGAACCTAAAGATTTTGATAAAATATTTTCAATACCTGCAAGTTCTAAAACTTGACGAACTGCACCACCTGCAATAACTCCGGTACCTTCTGAAGCAGGTCTTAACATAACTGAACCGGCTCCTGAACGTCCTGTTATAGGGTGAGGAATTGTTTTCTTGAAAATAGGAACTGTAATAAGGTTTTTTCTTCCGTCTGCAATTGCTTTTTGAATAGCAATTATAACTTCTGCAGCTTTCGCACAACCGACCCCGACTTGACCTTTATGGTTTCCTACTACTACGATGGCTCTGAAACTTAATTTTTTACCACCTTTTACTACTTTTGTAACTCTGCGAATTTGAACAACTCTTTCTGTCCATTCTGATTCAACAGGTTTTTCTTCTTGAACATCCAC
The DNA here is from genome assembly GCA_964469445.1 of uncultured Muribaculaceae bacterium. Lineage (GTDB taxonomy): Bacteria > Cyanobacteriota > Vampirovibrionia > Gastranaerophilales > Gastranaerophilaceae > CAYYAL01. Next base: position 34,468 of record CAYYAL010000003.1, on the reverse strand, counting down.
TTTTCTTTTTCTGGATTTTACTTTTTTTTCTTCTTCCACGTTTTTATACTCCATGTTTTATGTAATACCTTTTTAGCCTCTAAATACACCAAAATACAAGCCGATAAAAGCTCTTGGTAATATATTTAGATGTTGGGATTTTCTGACACAACAATAATAAACCGCTAAATAAGAAATTACAAGCGTTTATTTACATTTGCGTAACAATCGGAAGGCAGGAGGGCTGGAGGGCAACGATTGCGAGCTGAGGCTGGAGAGTTTTTGCGAAAGTGCAAAGCACTAAAGCAAAACTCGGAATTGCCGTTAATCGCGAGCAATCAAGACAGAGGGCAGGAAGGCAGGACGCTTTTAAGGCAAAACGCAGGCAAATCTGCCGTCTAATAAAAATTATATAAGTTCTTTTAAGGTTTTATTTAAAGCCTTTGCAATTGAATTAAGATTACAAATTCTTATATCTTGTTTGGCATTCTCAATATTACTGATAAAATTGACACTTAAACCTGAAAGTTCCGCCAATTTATCTTGTGATAATTTTTGTCTAAATCTTTCCGTTCTCACATTAATAGCTATTTTTTCTAATATTTTTTTATTTTCTTCCATTATTAAATTATTACATATTGACTTCTTTATATAAATAGATTAATATCTATTTATATAGATATTAATCCAATATGGTTTAAGCAAATGAATAATAAAAAAGAAATACATAAACTTGTACAAGAAATTTATAATATAACAGTAGTTCTTAACTATTTTTGTAAAAATCAAAAACATATTGAAGAACTATACAACATATCTCCTATTATAGGATATCTACTGATGAAATCAGATATGGTAAATACAATTTTTATAAATGATAAAGAAAATGAAAAATGGTAATCTTTAACTTTCAAACAATCCGTAAAGGCGGTCTTTTATTTCATCTTCTTCCAATTCTTCCGTAACTCTGTTCAAATCTAACGCCATTTGATAATAATCTGCTGCTTCAGCTGATTTGTCCATAGCTTGCAAGGCTCTGCCTGCATTAAAATATGCCAACGTATAATTCGGATTATGTTCAACAGCATTTTTAAAATGCTGTAAAGCTACTTCGGATTGACCAATTCCGTCAAGATAAATAACCCCCAAATTATTTGAAGCTATATAATATTCAGGATTTATTTCCAAAGCTTTGTTATAAGCAACGATGGCTTCTTCTAAATAATCTTTTTCCCAAAGAGCAAGTCCTGCTTTGGAATAACATCTGTAATCAAGCGGATTTACGTTTATTGCATCGCAATAAGTCTTAATCGCTTTATCTATTTCATCTTGCGACATATAAACATCACCTAATGCAAGCAAGATTTCATGATTATTCTCATCAAGAACACTTCCCGCCTGATAAGTTGCGAGTGCTGCCTCGTAATTTCCTTTTATTTGGAAATAAATTGTTCCTAACGCTTGACATATAATTGATGTCCATTCTTTATCCGGATTTAGTTTAATTGCCTTTTGATAATAATCAATGGCTTCGTCATACAATTCAGCTTGGGTGAACGCATAAGCAAGTGAGTTATTAAAGAACGGATTGTCCGGATCGCATTCTAAAGCTAACTTAAACGCACTTATGGCATGGATTTTATCTTTCTTATTCAAGTAAAGATGTCCCAACTCATAATATATAGGAGCTGGATTTTTTTCTATTTCAAGTAATTTATTATAACAATCTATCGCTTCATCAACATTTTCAGGAAATTCCTTTTGAGTTAATATAGCTAATTTTATTAAAATATCACGATTTTTCGGATTAGCCTTCAAAGCCTTTTTATAACAATCGGAAGCTATTTCCATCTGATTTATACGAACAGACATATCAGCTAATTTATTATAAAAAAGTTCGTCTTTTCCTGTTTTTTTAATTCCACCTGCATAAATTTTAGCAGCAATCGGATATTGTTTAAATTTTTCAAAAGCTTCGCCCGTTGTTTTATAAGTAAATATTGAAAAATCTTCCAAAAAGTTTTTATAAAGCATTTTTAAAGAAGCGAAATCCCATGCAAAAGCGATTGAACCTGTTATAAAATAATAAAGGCATTTTGCGAAATTTCTTATAGTAGCCTTATCGATATTCATTTGTTGAAGTAAAGACAAAGACATGATAAGTCTTGGCCTTGCAGAATTCATGCCTGCCAATTTTATAGCTTTATCAAATTCGATATGTGCGGCATCAAAATCACCTGCCAATTTAAGGAAATAACCCGTATAAATATGAGCATTAACATTTTTCGGAGAAATCGTAATTGCCGTTTTGCACTGTTCAATTGCACTCTGCAAACCTATTTGACCGTTTTCCCACATCAAACTTGCTAAGCGATAATAAGCTTCAGGTAAAGCCGGATCAAGCTTAATTGCGGTTATATAGTGTTCTATGGCTAAATGCAAATCTTCTTCATTTAACCTTATTAAATATTTTTCATGAGCTCCTCTCGCACTTTCTAAGGCTTTTTGAGCTTTTTCTATATTTAAAGACAAGTTTGACCTTGTTATTGCTTGTTCAAGCATTTATCTCTCCATTAAAAACATGTAGCTTAAAAGCTGTCGATAGAAATTTTGAAAACTTTAGAATAAAAAGGATAAAATAGTCTAAATATACTATTTTTAAAAAATTAAAAATAAGTTACAAAAAAGTTATATAGTTTACATTAATTTTTATTAGTTGTAAAATGTAATGGGAAGAGAATACCTCGGAGGTAACTTGTCTGAAAAATTTCTAATAAAAGGCGGATATTCACTTAAAGGTGAAGTTAAAATAGGCGGAGCTAAAAACGCAGTTCTTAAGTTAATGGCAGCCGCAATCTTGCCTAAAGGCAAATCTATAATATACAATGTACCCGATTTAACAGACGTTGAAATTATGCTTGAAGTTATTGCAGGATTGGGTGCAAAAGTCAATTATGATAAAGAAAAAAAAGCTCTTTCTATTGATGCTACCGACATAACAAGTATAACGGCAAAATACGAATTGGTTAATAAAATGCGTGCTTCTTTTAATATATTAGGAGCTTTGGTTTCAAGATGCAGAGAAGCAATAGTCGCACTTCCGGGTGGTTGTGCAATCGGCGAAAGACGTGTCGATTTTCATATAAAAGGTTTGGAAGCTCTCGG
>CAYYAL010000003.1:0-31224 GCA_964469445.1 uncultured Muribaculaceae bacterium | reverse complement strand
GTGCAATCGGCGAAAGACGTGTCGATTTTCATATAAAAGGTTTGGAAGCTCTCGGGGCTAAAATAAAAATAGAAAACGGTTATGTTAATGCAAAAGCTTCAAGACTTGTCGGAACAGACATTTATCTTGATATTCCGTCAGTCGGAGCAACTGAAAACTTAATGCTTGCAAGCGTTATGGCTGAAGGTTCTACCAGAATTCAAAATGCAGCTCAAGAACCTGAAATCGTAGATTTGGCAAATTTCTTAAATACAATGGGTGCAGATATTCAAGGTGCAGGTACTTCTGATATTCTCATAAACGGAGTTAAGCAAAACGATTTACACCCTGTTGAATACACTACAATTCCTGATAGGATTGAAGCAGGAACATTTATGACAGCTGTTGTTGCAACTAAAGGAAAAGCTATTATCAAAAATATTTTTCCTGCTCATTTGACCTTTTTCAATGACAAATTATTAAAAATGGGTGCCAATATAAAACTTATAGAACCTACGGCAATTGAAGTTTCTTGCAAAAACAGATTGAAATCAATCAACTTTGTAACACAACCTTATCCGGGGTTTCCGACAGATTTACAATCAATGGCAATGACCCTTCTGACAACATCTGACGGCGTCGGAATTATTACGGAAAGTCTTTATGAAAACAGATTTATGCAAGTTCCTGATTTGAGAAAAATGGGTGCAGATATACATCAAGACAGAAATCATGCTATAATAAAAGGTGTTAAAAAAATAACGGGTGCAACTTTATCCGCAAGTGATTTAAGAGCAGGTGCAGCATTGGTTGTGGCAGGACTTATGGCTGAAGGCAACACTACTATCGAAAATCTTTATCATATAGATAGAGGTTATGAACATTTTGAAAATAAAATACAATTATTAGGTGGAAAAATAGAACGATTTACTGATAAATCAACTCTATCGGAGAATGTGTATAATGAATCAAACTTATAAACGTTGGTATGACCACGACCCACTATTATTAGAAGTTATTGAACTTTTAAGAAATTATGAGCAAGAACTTAAGGTTCAGGCTGAATTTTTCCTAAAAAAAATTGAGGAAAAAGTTTCTCCGGAAGCTATTGAAAAATTTTATGCGTTGGTCAAACCTGTTAGCGGAAATCGTTGGTACGATAAAGACCCAGTCATATCAAAAACTGTTGAACTTCTTAGAATTGTTCCCCCTGATATTCAAAAAGCTTGTGCTGAACATTTTATCAAAGCTCTTAATGATTGCGGAATTGAATACGAGAGTTCTAATTTGAATAAATAAAATGAGTATCGATAAACTTGATATTATAAAAAAATACATTTCAACCGAAAAATCTTTTTTGGTTACGGGTTTAACTTCTTTTGTAAGATTATTTTTAACCGATAATTTTACCAAAATATCAGATAAGAAATTTTTATTTATAACTTCTAATGAACAAAATTGTTTAAAATATCAAAATGATTTAAAAAAAGCTTTTAATTTGAATTGCGAAATTTTTCCGGCTCAAGAAATTTCCATGTATGAAAATTTAGACAGAAATTTTTACGATTATGCTAAACAAATAGAAATTCTATCTAAAAAACCAAACCTTGTAATTTCACCGGTAAAAGCTCTTTTGGAAAAATTTCCTAACGAAATCTTTTTAAAACAAAATTCAATTAATTTAAAAATCGGCGACGAAATAAACACTCTAAAATTTGCAGAAAGACTTGTAAATATTGGTTATAAAAGAGTTACAATGGTTACTGATATCGGCGAATTTTCTATAAGAGGCGACATTATAGATGTTTTCTCTTTAAATAAAGAGGCTTTAAGAATAGAACTTTGGGGCGATGAGATTACCGATTTGAGATTTTTTAACAACCAAACTCAAAAAAGTACCGAAAAGACTTTATTCGCAACTATTTTACCGTTAATTTCAGATGCAAAAACAGATATTTCATTGTTAAAACATTTTTCTAAAAACGAATATATACTTATTTTTGATGAAAGTTCAGAAATTTATTCGAAACATGACTTCTTCGACAAAGAATATCAAAAACAAGCCGAAGAAAATGAACTAAAAGATTATCTTCACGTAACAACTGATGAATTCAGAAAAACAAATTTTGCGTTTCAAAGAATATATTTAAACAATTTTATCGACGACAATTTTGAAAAAATTATTGAATTTGAAAGTTCAACCGCCCCTAAATTTAATGCAAAAATTGATGAAATCGTTAAATTTATAAAATCAAAACCTGATTTTAAATTATTAATAGCAAGTGACTATCCGAATAGAATAAGAGAAATTCTTAACGAAGAAAATATTTTTGAATATGAAACAATCGAAAATCTAGCCTCAAATGGTTGCATCTCGGAAGATTTCAAATTTTTATTACTTACCGATAAAGAACTTTTTAACAAACGTTCAAAAGAAATAACCTCTTCAAAAAGAAACTATTATAAAGAAAGTGCCGACTTTTTAGAAAATGTTAATGATATAAGAGAAGGCGAATTCATTGTACATTCAATTCATGGGGTCGGGATTTACAAAGGACTTACCCAGCAAGAAATAGATGGGCAATTAAAAGATTATTTAACAATAGAATATGCCTGCGGGGATAAATTACACATGCCTGCAGAACAAGTAAACCTCTTATGTCGTTATAGAGGAGCAGGTTCTGCAAAACCAAAACTTTCCAGAATGGGCGGTTCCGATTGGACAAATACCAAAACAAAAGCTAAAAAAGCAGTCGAAGAAATCGCTTATGATTTATTAAGACTTTACGCAAACCGAAAAATAGCTTCAGGAATTGAATTCGATAAAGATACGGCATGGCAAGTTGAACTGGAAGACGGTTTTGAATACGTTGAAACACCGGATCAAATGAAAGCCATAACAGAAGTCAAAACAGATATGGAAAATTCTCAACCTATGGACAGGCTTATTTGCGGAGATGTAGGTTTCGGCAAAACTGAAGTTGCAATCAGAGCTATTTTTAAGGCAGTAAATTCAGGCAAACAAACTGCAATAATTGTTCCTACAACAATCCTTGCAATGCAACACTTTGAAACCATTTCCGAAAGATTTAAACCATTCGGCGTTCGTGTGGAATTATTATCTCGATTTAGAAACAAAAAAGAACAAAAAGAAACATTAAAACACCTTGCTCTGGGAGAATGTGATGTTGTCATTGCAACTCACAGGCTTCTTCAAAAAGATATTATATTTAAAGATTTAGGGCTTCTTGTAATTGATGAGGAACATCGTTTCGGGGTTAAACACAAAGAAAAACTAAAGACACTTAAAGAAAATATTGATATAATCTCAATGTCAGCAACACCTATTCCGAGAACGCTTTACATGTCTTTATCAGGAATAAAAGATATTTCAATAATCAACACTCCGCCTAAAAACAGACTTCCAATAAAGACAATTGTCGCCGAATTTAATGAAGAAATTATTAAAAAAGCACTTCTTCATGAAATAGAAAGAGGCGGTCAAATTTTCTTCTTACACAATCAAATAGAAACAATAGAACTTATAAAACAAAAAATTCAAGATATTGTGCCTTCGGCAAGAATTGCAATCGGTCATGGACAAATGGACGAAAAAATGCTTGAAAACATAATTCTTGATTTCACAAAAAAAGAATACGATATATTATTATGTACAACAATAATAGAAAACGGTTTGGACATTCCAAATGCAAACACAATTATTATAAATAATGCTGATAGATTCGGGCTTGCACAATTATATCAACTAAGAGGTCGCGTCGGTCGTTGCGAAAAACAAGCTTATTGCTACTGTCTTTATCGAAAAAATAAAGAAATCACAAAAGAAGCGAGAGACAGATTAAAATCAATAAAAGAATTTACGACACTCGGTTCCGGATATCAAATTGCAATGAGAGATATTGAAATCAGAGGAGTTGGAAATATCTTAGGAACCAAACAACACGGACACATGATAAATGTCGGATTTGATACATATTGTCAACTTTTGGAAGAAACTGTTCAAGAAATTCAGGGCGAAAATATTAAAAAAGAAATTCCGACGATTGTTGATATAAATGTAACTGCCTATATTCCTGATGAATGGGTCGGCTCTGTCGAACAAAAAATGATTGAATATAAACGTTTAGCCGATGTAAATTCTACAAACGAACTTGATTATATAATTGAACAATGGAAAGACAGATTTTCAAAAGCCCCTGATGCGGTAGAAAATCTTATTAAATTAATAAGATTAAGACTTTCTGCAACAAGTGCGGAAATAATTTCAATCAGAGAAACTCCTGAAAATATAAGGATTTACACGCCTTATCACAAAGCTGAATGGGATATTATTCAAAAAAAACTTCCTGATATAATTAAAAAACGAATTAAATTCACGATTCCGCCTCAAAGCAATAAAGAATGCGCTTCTATACTTTTGCTTAACAATTCTTATTTGAATTTTGATGAAATATTTAACATATTAACAGATTTGTTTTATTATATAAATAAGGTTAGGTTAGAATATAAGGGGTAATTTTTTATGAATAAAAAAATATTAACAACCATTGCATTATCAGGTTTAATGCTTACGGGTTGTGGGATTACAGATTTTAATACAATTATAAAAGTTAATGATAAATCAATAACTCAAGGTCAATATAATGATTTATTTAACAAGGCTGCAGGCAATTCTATGTTTGCACAAATGGGTCTTGATATTAAAAAAGATAAAAATAATTTTCTTTATTTAATGATTAAAGACAGAGTTATTAATGAACTTATTGTAAAAACTTTGGTTGATCAAGAAATGGAAAAAAGACACATCAAAGTTACAAAAAAAGATACTGAACAAGAATTAAAAGAAATTATCGATAAAATCGGTTCAAAAGAAAAATTTAACGAAATATTAAAACAAAACGGAATTTCGCAAAGTCAATTTAAACAAGATTTAGCAGAAGAAGTTAAAATGAAAAAACTTGTTAATATGATTTCAAAAGTTAATATTACAGAAAGTGCAGCAAAAAAATTCTACAGAGAAAATACTGTAAAATTCAAATATCCTGACAAAGTAAGAGCTTCACATATTCTTATAACGGCAAATTCTGATGCAATCAAAGAAGAATTAAAATCTAAAAATAAAGATTTATCAACAGAAGAACTTCAAAAAAAAGTTAATGAAGAAATGAACAATAGATTAAAAAGAGCAGAAGAAATACTTGTAAAAGTAAAAAATAATCCTCAAGACTTTGCAAAAGTAGCAAGAGAAATGTCTGAAGATACCATGAGTGCAAAACAAGGCGGAGATTTAGGATTTTTTGCCCAACAAGAAATGGTTGAACCTTTTTCAAAAGCAGCATTTTCGATGAAACCAAACACAATAAGCAATGTAGTAAAAACACCTTACGGCTATCATATAATTTTAGTTGTGGATAGAATGCAGGCAGGACAAGAACCTTTTGATAAAGTGAAATCTGAAATAATGACCTATTTAGAAAATCAAGAACAAGTTAAAATTCTTGAAAACTTAATAGAAAGCTTAAAAAAGAATGCAAAAATCGAATACAAAAATCCTGAATATAATCCAAATACACTACAAGACAAATTAAAAGAACAAGCTAAATCAAACCCTATAATTAATGATGAAATCGAAGGGAAAAACCGCTCAGCAACAACACCTTAGATATCAAACTTTAGTATGAATTTTTGTAAAATACTTGATATTAATTATTTTATATAATATAATTACAAAGGATTATAGAATTCACGAGTGTTAAAGCTTGATAATAGTAAAAACAATTACATAGATATATTAAGAAAGAGGAACAAAATGACTAAAAGATACGGATTTACTTTAGCGGAAGTATTAATCACATTAGGTATTATCGGGGTTGTTGCCGCTATGACGATTCCAACCTTGATGAACAACACCGGTGATCAAGAGTTTAAAACAGGGTTCAAAAAAGTTATTGCAGCTTTAAATCAAGCAGTAACAATGAACTTTGCTTTAGACAGAGTAGATTTTTCTTTAACAAATAACACAGGGACTACTGATACTGTTGATTCTGTTTATTCAATCTTTAACAGGAGAATGAGGGTTGCAAGAAGCACAAATGCTGCTGTTACTGAAAACGGTTTTTCAACTCCTGCAACAAATTATACTATGTTCTTTCAAGATGGTATGGCTATAAGCTGGCCATCAACCTGTGGTGCAACTGCTTTAACAACAGGAGCTCCTTGCAAGGCTATGGTTGATGTTAACGGTACTAAAAAACCAAACAGAGGTTCTACATGTACAGCTAATACCTCAGTTCCTACAGGATGTACAACAGGTTCTTTGGTTTTAGGTGATCAATTCGCAGTTCAATTTTATGATCAACAAGTTGTACCAAATGCACCTGCTTCAAGAGAAGTATTATTCGGTAAATAGATACAGATATAGTTAAAAAATCCCCTTCTATGAGAGGGGGATTTTTTTATTATAAAATAGAATTAAAGTATGAGTTAAAATTTATATTTTTATTATATAATGGACTTATTATTTAAAAAGGAGTTATTTATGGCTTTTGATAATGCACTTGTAATGATTCTTGCCGGAGGCGAAGGAAAAAGATTATTTCCTTTAACCAGAGATAGAGCAAAACCAGCTGTTCCATTTGGAGGCAGATATAGAATTATTGATTTTGTATTAAATAATTTCATAAATTCAGGTTTCTTTAAAATAAAAGTTTTAACCCAATATAAATCAGACTCACTCAATAAACATATAACTCGTGGTTGGGCATTATCACCGTTTTTAGAACAATATGTGGATTTAGTACCTGCACAAATGAGAACCGGCGGCGATTGGTATAAAGGTACAGCTGATGCTGTTTTCCAAAACTTAAATCAGATTGTAGATTCCCGTCCTGATTATATTTGCGTTTTCGGTGGCGACCATATTTATAAAATGGACGTTTCACAAATGCTCAGTTTTCACAAAAAAAATGTTGCAGATTTAACTATTTCTGCAATTCCTATTCCAATAGAACAAGCAAGCGAATTTGGAATTATGGAAGTTGATGACGACTGGCATCTAACAAGTTTTGTAGAAAAACCTAAAACAAAACCTAAATCCATTCCGGGCAATCCAAATATGTGTTTAGCTTCTATGGGGAATTATATATTTAACAGAGAAGTTCTTGTTCAAAAATTACGAGAAGATGCCAAAAATCCAAAGTCAAACCATGATTTCGGAAAAAATATAATTCCTACAATGTTGCAAGAAGGTAAAAGGATTTATGTTTATAATTTTAATAACAACTCTTTTGCCGGAATGAGTGAAAGTGAAAGAGGTTACTGGCGTGATGTAGGGTGCGTTGATGCTTACTGGCAAGCGAATATGGATTTACTTAATTATTTACCTGAATTAAATTTGTATTCAAAAGAATGGCCTCTCAGAACGTTCAATTACAATTATCCGCCTGCTAAATTCATTTGGGAAGAAGGTTCCAGAATTGGTATGGCGACAAATTCTATGGTATCGGAAGGTTGCATAATTTCAGGTGGTGGTCTTTCACATTGTATCCTATCGCCTAAAGTTCGAATTAACAGTTATTCACAGGTATCTGACAGTATTTTAATGGAAAATGTTTCTGTCGGAAGACATTGTGAAATCAGAAAAGCCATCATTGATAAAAACGTCGAAATTCCTCCTAATATTAAAATCGGAATTGATAGAGAACTTGACGTTTCAAGAGGTTTTTATGTTTCAGAAAACGGCGTTACTGTCGTTCCAAAAGGTTCAAGACTTTAGAACAAATTAATAAATTAATATTTTACCGATTAAGGGGTTTGGATTAAAATTTAATCCAAACCCCTTACAAATTCACCTATATTATAAGCTTCATTGGAGCCGACAACAATTTCAAAATCAGGCAAAACTTCTTCTATTTCTTCCTTCATATGAGCAAGAAGCCCCGGAATTATAATCCTTTTTCTATTAATTTTTTCAGCCAAATTAAATTTTTTAACTGTTTTCGCAACAATTTGAGCCGTAAACTTTTCAGCAGACCAAGCCGTTAAAACGCTCATTCCGTCAGAAGGCGTTACTATAAGATAAGCCGGCATATTTAATTCTTCAATTTCATTTGCAACCGCAAAATAAGTCAGGGCAAAATTTGTTGTCATAAAAACTATTGCATCTCTGTTTGGATTATTAAATTCATAAATTTTAGATTCCACCTGCAAAGGTTTTTGCGGGTCGGTATAAATATTTTGTCTTAAAGTCATAAGCGTTGAAAATAAAGCCTCATCAAAATTTTCAAAGATAAATAAATTTGCATATTTACACAAATAAAAGCTTGCTTTAGATGCTAATTCAAGTAAATTTTCAGATTTTTCAAAATGAATAAAAACAGGATTTGAAAACTCTTCATTTTTATTTAAAACGGCTTCTCTACGTATTTGGGTTAATTTTTCAATATTTTGAGGCAAAGTTTTTTCATTAACAGTTATAAATTTTCCCAAATCTTTTTCAAATAACACAGAAAATCCAAAACTTTCGGCTTTTTGAATAAATTCATCGCTACAATTTCGTGCAAAAATCCCGTCAATTCTAAACCTTTCGCCAACACGTGTAATATCAAATTTATTAAGTCTTTCCAAAAACTTAAAATCATTATTTTCAACAGCTACAAAAAAACCTGTTTTATTAATGAAAGTTTTATCATGGCGAAACATAACATTTTCACCGCCGACTTTCGTTTTAATATTAAGTCCTACTTCAATTTCTTTTTGAGGCTTTTTAAGACTATGTTCCAAAATTGATTTTAATTCATCGGGAATGAATTCGCATAAAGTTATGTCAGTCTGACCTTTTGCAAGTTTCAAAGCATAAGCCATACAAGTCGGGAAACCGCATTTTTTGCAATTAGAATTTTCCGTTTTCTTTGCGGCAGGAAGATATTTAAAAACTTGTAAACCTGATAATTCAGCCATTTAGAACCTTCCTTAAAATTTCTAAGCTATCCGGATTTTGTAAAACAACAACATTTGCCCCAGCTGAAATTACAGCACTTGCGGTTGAAATTTCAAACATGGCTGAGCGAAGTTTAAAATCCCCCCAAGAGTCAGAAAAAGCATCTGATTTAGCTTCTTTAACCCTAAGACTTTCTTCACCTACGAATGCAATCAAAGGCATATTAAGCATATCATCGCCTTCAAAAGCTGCAAGTTTAATTCTTTCCATCACGCTATAACCATATTCCAAGCCATAACCCAACCCGCCCATATCGGTATCTATCAAAATTTTATCGGCATCAAGCCCCATATCAGTTGATAAAATGTTCATTTCCTTTGCCAAATTTATATCAATAGGAGTTCTTATAACCAAAATATGACCGCCTTTTACAACAGGCGGAACTATTTTTTTATAAGTTATGTCATCAGCAAATGCGACGATAGATTTTCTATCAAGAATTTCAACAAGTTTCGGAAGTAAAATTTCATCAATAGCCTTATTATTCGCACCCCTTATCATAATGGGTTTTTTAATCAAAGGTAAAATTTCTTTTAAAAGTTTTTCAGCCTCGGGAACTTCTGCCAAATCACTGATATCAAATTTAATTCCAAAAATATCACAATCAAGTTCTTGAGACTTTTCAACTATTTTAATAATATTATCTGTCTTAAAATAATCCGTTGCGATATGTGATAAAGCTGAAAACGCAGGAATTTCAAAAGCAAGAAACGGTTTCAAAACATTTCCGTTTTCTTTCATAAAATAAAAAGATTTATCGCCGCCTATTTTTAAATCATGAAATTGAACGGTTCTTATAGGTAATTTAACTTTAAAATCAGACATTAACTACCTCTGTTTTGTCTTACTTTATCCATTAATTCAACAAATTCAGCTTCATCAAGAGTTTCCTGTTCAAGCAAAGCTTTTGCAATTTCTTCTAACATATCTCTATTTTCCGTAAGAAGATTTTTAGCCAAATTGTACTGTTCATCAACAATTCTCTTAACTTCGGCATCAATTTGAGCAGCTACTTCTTCAGAAAAATCTCTTGTTGAACCGAAATCACGTCCCATAAAAACATGTTCATTATTTTTTCCGTAAGCCATACTGCCCATTTTGTCGCTCATACCGTACTTTGTAACCATCGCTCTTGCAAGTTCGGTAACTTTTTCCAAGTCGTTTGAAGCACCTGTTGTAATGGATTCTCCGCCATAAACAATTTCTTCAGCAACTCTTCCGCCTAAAATCATTGCGATTTTATCTAAAAGTTGAGTTCTTTTCAAAGTCAAATGATCTTTTTCAGGCAACACCATAGTAATGCCCAAAGCCATTCCACGAGGAATTATTGAAACCTTATGCAACGGATCGCAATTTTTTAACAACTTTGAAAGCAAAGCGTGTCCGACTTCATGATAAGAAGTATTTTCCTTTTCTTCATCGGTAATAATTCTGCTTTTCTTTTCAGGACCAGCCATAACCTTATCGATAGCTTCTTCCAAATCGTCCATTTCGATTTCTTTTTTATCATGACGAGCCGCAAGAAGTGCCGCTTCATTAAGTAAATTCTGCAAATCCGCACCGGTAAACCCAGGAGTTCTTTTTGCTAAAATTTTCAAATCAACTTCAGATGCAAGCGGTTTATTTTTTGCATGAACATTCAAAATTTGTTCTCTACCCAATATATCAGGACGATTTATAACAATTTGTCTATCAAAACGACCCGGACGCAAAAGGGCATTATCCAAAATGTCAGGTCTATTTGTAGCCGCAATTACAATTATATTTGTATTTTCATCAAATCCGTCCATTTCAACAAGCAATTGATTAAGGGTTTGCTCTCTTTCATCATGCCCGCCGCCTAAACCTGCTCCACGTTGACGACCGACTGCATCAATTTCATCTATAAATATAATACAAGGTTGGTGCTTTTTAGCTTGGTCAAACAAATCTCTTACACGACTTGCCCCAACTCCGACAAACATCTCTACAAAATCAGAACCGCTTATTGAAAAGAACGGAACGCCTGCTTCTCCTGCAACAGCTTTTGCCATCAATGTTTTACCTGTTCCGGGAACACCCACAAGCAAAACGCCCTTCGGAATTTTTGCCCCTAATTTTATATATTTTTCACCATTTTTAAGAAAATCGACGATTTCTTCCAATTCTTGTTTTTCTTCATCAATCCCTGCAACATCGTTAAATGTTATTTTGACTTTACTATCAAGCATCATTTTAGCTTTACTTTTGCCGAAAGACATAGCCTGCGACCCACCTGCTTGCAATCCTTTTGCCATAACTATCAAAAACACGATAAATAATAGCGGCAAAATCAATGAACCCAAAACGCCCATCCACTGTGCAGATTCACTTGGTTTTTTAACATTTATTTCGACATTAGCTGCTTCTAATTTATTCATCAACTCAGGATCAGCAGGAGTAAGTACCTTATACTGAAGCGTTATTGTTTTTGGGGTAACACCTGTTATTGCAGTCATTGCATCTTTTTGTTTTTTTACATCTACTTTAGGTTGAACCTTCGGCACTGCAACCAGACTTTCCTTATCTATTTCGACAGATTTTATATCACCTGCTTTTAATTTTTGCACAAAATCCGTATAGGAAAGTTCCTGTGTATTTGTACTAGGCCCTGACAAAAGCATTGATACAAATGCAAGTACCATAATTCCTAATATCACATACATTCCGAGCGATTGACTTTTATTCATATAAATTCCTCTTAATTATCTCTTATATCGGCATATCCCGAACTCGTTTTATTATAGCAAAAGAAAGTTTTTTTTACCACTTTATTAAGCTTTCTGATTTTATCTCAAAATTTATGTTAATATATTTTTATGTTTAGAACAAATTTAAAAGAAAAATATTCTTTTTTGACAGATTATTTTGAAAATGCAATGTCTAATAAAGATAAAAACCTCACTCATTCCGTTATTTTTTATGGAAATGATTTAGAAACGCAATATGAATTTGCAAACGAAATTGCAAGACTTCTAAATTGTCAACGAGATAAAAAAAGCGATTGTACATGCTTAAGTTGCAATTGGGCAAGAGAAAATTCTCACCCTGCAATTATGACCGTATCAAAATATGATAACAAACCCGCTGATGATGACACAAAAACAGGAATTTCCATTAAACAAATTCGTGCAATAATAAATTCTTTACTCATAACTTCTGATTATTACAGGGTTTTTATATTTTGCGATAAGAATGAAAACGGTGATATTTTGGGATTAAATGAAAATAATTTTAACAATGTTTGTGTAAATGCTCTTTTAAAATCAATTGAAGAACCACCTAAAAACACTATGTTTATATTTTTGACGAAAGATAAAACGGATTTAATCGAAACAATAATTTCCCGTTCTCAAAGCTTTTTTATCCCTTCTTTTAAACAAGAAAATCGAAACTTTGATTTAATTCAAGAAATTTTTCAAGATTATCCGAACTTAAATCGAGAAAAATCATTTGATATTGCAAAAGAATTAAACGATTTGAGTAAGCAAGAAGGAATTGATAACGTCTTAAATCAAATGCAAAATTATATTTTAAATTGTGCAGAAAATAATTTTGAACATATCTCAAAATTTGTAAATGATATAACTTTTGTTGAAGAAGCGAAAGAGCAAAATCGTCTAAAAATGCTTTCCTTAAACGTTTTTGAAAACTTAATTTTAAATATTACAAAATAAATTAATCTTTATTTTCAATAAAATATTTACGAACTTTTTCTGGAATTTTTATATCCTGAAGTGCCAAATTATATTTTTTCAAATCCGCGATATTTTCCTGCTCTTGCAACAAGCATTTTTTAGGTCTGTTAGCAATTTCTGCCTTAACTTTTTCAAATTCACTTGAATTATTTTTATCAACCAAATGTGAAACTAATTCATCAATATCATTTGTCATAAATCCATATTTTGAACAAATTTGAGAAACAGATTTTCCCTGTTCAAATCTATACAACCATTTGAGAGAAAGTTTATCGTTTTTGGAAAGATTTACAACTCCGTATTGATGAGGCGTATACATTATATCTTCTTTATTTGGACTATGTCCAAGCCCTATTGCATGCCCTATTTCATGCACAATAGTGTGATAAACTTCATCTTCTTCCTGATATTTTTGATGCAAAACCCCGTCAGAAATTCCTATTTGAATTTCGGCAGAATACAACCTGTTTTGTGCGTCAAAATTAAAATAGCAATGTCCAAAAGCTTTTCTATCAACCCGTTTCCAATCGAGATTTATCTGCGAAAGATTGAGATTATCCACAATATTGAAACGAACTTTTCCACTGCTGGCTTTTTCCCAAAGATTTAAAGCTTTTATAACCATATCTCGATATTTATAATCTTCTTCCCTCTTTGAATAAAATCTGAAAGGTGCAATATAAACTGTCAATGGCATAAAATAATCAAGCCATCGTCTTAATACTCCGTCTTTTATACTCTCTGATATGTAAGTTTTTGTCATGTTTGTATTTTCCCTTATTTTATTTTATAATTATTTCTGGATAAAATCAAATAATACGGGGAATTTTTTATGAACATGATGAAAATGATGCAACAAGCACAAAATTTACAAAAAAAATTAAAAGAAACTCAAGACGAACTTGCTAAAACCGAAATCGAAGCAGAAGCAGCAAACGGAGCTGTCAAAGTCGTTTGCGACGGTCAAGGAAAATTCAAATCAATAAAGCTTAAAGCAGAAGCGATTAATCCTGAAAATCCATCAAGTATTGATGAAGATTCTATTGAAATGCTTGAAGATTTAATCACAACAGCTATTTTATCTGCAAGTAAAAATGCGACTGAACAAATGGAAGCAAAAATGAAATCTCTAACAGGTGGGTTAAATATTCCGGGATTATTCTAATGATTTATCCAAAACCCATTGCAACGCTTATAGAACATTTCCAAAAATTTCCGTCTGTCGGACCAAAATCCGCTCAACGAATGGCGTTTTATCTTCTTAAAATGCCGTTTTCAGAAGTGGAAAAATTTGCCGAAGCAATGATTGATGCAAAACAAAATACTTTCGCTTGCGAAGTGTGTTTCAATATCTCATCTACAAACCCTTGCGAAATATGTCAATCTTCAAATCGGGACAGAAAAATTATTTGCGTTGTATCTGAGACAAAAGATTTAATTGCAATCGAAAAAACCAATGAATATAAAGGTCTTTATCATGTACTACAAGGATTAATTTCGCCGATGGACGGAATTGGTGCCGATGATATAAGAATCAGAGAATTATTAACAAGGGTTACTAATGAAAATATTGAAGAAATAATTCTTGCTCTTAACCCCTCTGTTGAAGGCGAAGCCACAAGTCTTTATCTTACAAAATTATTGAAGCCTTTCGGTGTTAAAATAACAAGAATTGCCTTCGGCTTGCCGGTCGGAGCAGATTTGGAATATGCTGATGAAATCACTATTACTAAGGCTCTTGAGGGTCGCAGAGAAGTATGACTTTAAATATTAAAAATCTTTTTATTGAATACTTGAACAAAACAGGATTCAGCGAAGATGTTGAAAAAATTTTTGCGGTAAACGGCCTTTCTTTAAATATAAAAGATAATGAAATCTTCGCAATAGCAGGAGAATCAGGTTGCGGAAAATCTACACTTGCAAAAGCTATTATGGATTTAATCTCAGTAAAATCAGGCGAAATTTTTTTCAATGATAAAGATATTCTCAAAATGACGAAATCTGAATTAAAAAAATTTCGCCCTAATATACAAATGATTTTTCAAAACCCATATTCTTCTCTAAATCCAAAAATGAAAATTGCGGAAATTCTTGCAGAACCTTTGGTTATAAACACTTCATTAAACAAATCCGAAATCAATAAAAGAATTGAAGAGACGATTTTTAAAGTGGGACTTGACAAAAGCATTCTAAACTTATATCCTCACGAGTTTTCAGGCGGTCAAAGACAAAGAATTGCGATTGCAAGAGCGTTGATTTTAAATCCGAAAATAATCATTGCAGATGAGCCTGTAAGTGCTTTAGATGTTAGCATTCAAGCTCAAATTATAAATCTTTTTAAAGAATTAAAAGAAAAATATAATCTAACGATAATTTTTATTTCACACGATTTGAATGTAATAAAATATTTAGCAGATAGAGTTGCGATAATGTATTTGGGAGAAATTGTCGAAACAGGTACTAAAGAAGAGATTTTTCAAAACCCAAAACACCCTTACACACAAGCACTTTTAAGTGCAATTCCTCAAATAAAAGCGGATAATGAAAAAATTGTATTAAAAGGTGATTTGCCTTCGCCTTCTGATTTGCCCAAAGGTTGCAAATTCCATACCCGCTGCCCTTATAAAATGGAAATTTGCGAAGTTGAAATTCCACCTTGCAAAAACATTTCGCAAACTAATTTTTACTGTTGTCATTTAGACTAAATTTGTGCTACCATAAAGCAAGCGAGGTTTATTTATGGAAGAAAAATTTGTATTAAAAAAAGAATTTATAGAGCAGGCAGAAAAAATCGGCAGAAGTTGCGAAATTTTACCGGGTGGAGTTGAAGAATTGGCGATAAAACTTCAAAAATCTGCTGAAACCAATACCCCTTTAAGAATTAAACTCGGAATGGATCCGACAAGACCTGACCTTCACCTCGGACATACTGTTGTGATGAGAAAATTAAAAGAATTTCAAAAATTAGGACATAAAATTGTCTTAATTGTCGGCGGAGCAACTGCAATGGTAGGCGACCCTTCAGGCAAATCCGAAACACGACCTGCACTTACAAAAGAACAGGTTGAAGAAAATGCCAAATCTTACTTTGAACAAATGTCTAAAGTTCTTGATATTACAAATGCTGAAGTTGTTAATAATGCAGATTGGTTGCATAAACTTTCTTTTATGGATTTATTGAAACTTGCCTCTAAAATTACGGTCGCTCAAATGATGACCAGAGATGATTTTGCGAAAAGATATGCCGAAGGTAAACCGATTTCTGTACACGAATTTTTCTACCCGCTTATGCAAGCTTATGATTCTGTAGAAATCAACAGCGATATTGAATTCGGGGGAACAGACCAAAGATTTAACACACTTTTAGGACGTGATATTCAAGCAGCTTACGGGAAGAAAAACCCTCAAATGGTAATGCTTTTACCTTTAATTGAAGGAACTGACGGCGTTGTAAAAATGAGCAAAACTTATCCTGAACACTGCATTTCGCTCACAGACAGCCCTAAAGATATGTTCGGGAAACTTATGAGTATTCCTGATAATTTAATCGTGAAATATTATGAACTTCTTACTGACGTTGAAAACGATGAAATTAAAAAAATTCACGACCAATTGGAAGAAAATTCAATTAACCCTCGTGATATAAAATTAAAACTTGCACACGTTATAACTGAAGAATATTGCGGAAAAGAACAAGCTGACTTCGCTCAAAATGAATTTATAAACGTAATTTCAAATAAAGGAATTCCGACTGATATTGAAAAAATTGCCGTGGATTGCAATAGTAATATTCTCGATTTACTTGTAAACTTGAACTTTGTACAAAGCAAAGGCGAAGCCAAAAGACTTATTCAAGGCGGTGGCGTAAAATTTGAAAATGAAAAAATTTCAGATTTGAATTTTACGATTACAGAAAACGGAATTCTTCAAGCAGGTAAAAGAAAATTTGCAGATTTGGAAATAAAATAATGAAAATTTATGAAAATATATTAGATTTAATAGGAAACACTCCTTTAGTAAAATATTCTGACAATATTTTACTAAAACTTGAATATTTTAACCCCTCAAATTCGGTTAAAGACAGAGCGAGTTTTTACATGTTAAATGAAGCTTTAAAAACAGGAAAAATAAATTCTGAAACAGTGATTATCGAGCCTACAAGTGGAAATACAGGAATAGGACTTGCAATGTGCTGTGCAGTTTTGGGATTAAAACTGATAATTGCGATGCCATCTTCAATGTCTGTTGAAAGACAAAAAATGATTAAAGGATACGGTGCCGAACTTATACTAACACCTGCCGAACTTGGAATGCAAGGTGCGGTTGATAAAGCAAACGAACTTGCTCAACAAAACAAAAACAGTTTTATTCCGATGCAATTTGCAAACCCTGCAAATACTTTGAGCCATATAGAAACAACTTCAAAAGAAATTTTTGAAGATACTGATGGCAAAGTAGACATCGTAGTTGCGGGAATAGGAACATCAGGTACAGTTATGGGGCTTTCAAAAGGTTTAAAAGCTCTAAAACCTGACATAAAAGTTTTCGGGATTGAACCTTTTGAAAGCCCTTTATTAACACAAAAAAAAGCTGCACCTCATAAAATTCAAGGCATAGGGGCGAATTTTGTTCCTGAATTATATGATGAAAAAGAAATTGACGGAATTTTGGCAATAAAAGGTGATGATGCAATAAAAGTTGCAAAAGAACTCGGAAAAACAAAGGGAATTCTCTGCGGGATTTCTTCAGGTGCAAATTTAAAAGGAGCAATTGAGCTTTCTAAGAAATATCCTGACAAGTTAATCGTTGCAATAATGTGCGATTACGGCGAAAGATATTTATCAACAGAACTTTTTGATTAAAAAGGAATAAAAAATGATTATACGAGCAATAAAAAAAATAAAAGAAGATATCGCAACGATTTACAGAAAAGACCCTGCGGCGACGAATATAATGGAAGTAATTTTTTGCTATCCGGGGTTGCACGCACTTCTTGCCCATAGATTTGCTCACAAATTAAATGATTGGGAAATACCATTTATTCCACGTCTAATCTCACTTTGGACAAGATTTTTTACAGGAATAGAAATTCACCCTGCGGCTCAAATCGGAAACAGATTTTTTATTGACCACGGAATGGGTGTTGTAATCGGCGAAACAACAATTATCGGCAATGACGTTTTAATTTATCAGGGAGTAACCTTAGGCGGAACAGGTAAAGAACACGGAAAACGCCACCCCACCATTGGCAATAACGTTGTAGTCGGAGCAGGTGCAAAAGTTCTGGGTAATATCGAAATAGGTTCTAATTCAAGAATAGGAGCTGGTTCTGTTGTCGTTGACAACGTTCCTGAACATGCAACCGTTGTTGGAATTCCGGGTAAAGTTGTTATTCAAAAAATTATGGGTGAAGACGGCGAACTTATGCACAACCGTATTCCTGACCCTATTATGTGCAAAATAAATCGCTTAACTTATGAAGTTAAAGAGTTGCAAGAACTTGTAAAAAAATAAATTTTTAAAGACAAGAGGGCGGGAAGTCAAGTTAACAACGTCGTCCTGAACTTGTTTCAGGACCTAAAGGGAAGACAAGTTGAAGAAAAATGTTTGCTCGAAAAGCCTTGCATAGACATGGTTTGCAGTCAGAATGAATTTTGAGAATATTTTTTTTTGTTTTATAAAACCTTACAAAAACATTGCCTTACAAACAAAAATTGAAAGCAAAATACCCATCATATCTGCCAACAATCCAACCCAAAGTGCGTATCTATATTTAACAACTCCAACAGCCCCGAAATAAACAGCTAAAACGTAAAATGTCGTTTCTGAACTTCCCAACATAACCGCTGAAAGTTTTGTTGCATAAGAAGTTACATCATGAGTTGTCGCAATATCAGAAAACACACCCAATGCCGCAGAGCCTGACAATGACCTAACTATCATTAAAGGTAAAACATCAGATGGTACGTTAAACTTCATTAAAATACCTGACAAAAGATTTCCTAACATTTCAATCGCACCCGACGCCCTTAACATAGAAATAGCAACCATAATCGCAACCAAATAAGGAATTATTCTCACAGCAACATTAAATCCGTCTTTTGCACCTTCAGTAAATTCCTCATATAAAGGGATTTTTTTTAACAAAGCAACTGTCAAAATCAGAAGGATTATAAAAGGCAAAGCCCAGAGAGAAATAAAATTCATAATTGTTTGAAACATTATTTATCCCTCCAAAACTTACCAAAAATTTTAGCCAACACAATTGCAAAAATAAATGTAAGTGTTGTAACAAGCAAGGTAGGAGCAATGATTTCAGTAGGATTTTTATATCCGACCCCGATTAAAACCGCAATAACCGTTGCGGGAATGAGTTGAAACCCAGCCGTATTCATCGCCAAAAGCATACACATTGAATTCGACGCTGTATCTTTTTCTTTATTATATTCCTGCAATTCTTGCATTGCCTTAATCCCGATAGGAGTTGCTGCATTTGTCAAACCCAAAGCATTTGCCGAAAAATTCATCGCAATCGTTCCTATCGCAGGGTCTTCTGCAGGAATTTCATTAAAAATTCTTTTAGTAATCGGTTTTACACATTTAGCGAAAAATTCGACCAAACCGCTTTTTTCTGCCAAACGCATTATTCCAAGCCAAAAAGCCATAATTCCTATCAGAGAAAATGCAACCTTAACAGAAACTTCTGCCCCATGTAAAATTGCATTCACAACATCAGGAAGCTTCCCGTTTACAGCTCCGATTACAATTGATATCAAAATTAAAAAATAAAATATATAATTCATCTTTTTTACTACAAATTTGGAACGAAATTAAAAGCGTCAAGGGTTTCCGCTTCAAGTTCTACATTTTGTACAACCTTAGCATCTTTTCCTCGAACAAATCCAAAAAGTCCAAGTGGAAATAAAACTATTGTAGCTAAGCCAAGAGTTGCAACAACAACACTCCAAGTCGTCTCTTGCCCTTGATATTGTTTTGAAAAATCAACCCTGTGTTCCGCACCATTTACGTCAGATATATAACCTCTGTCTATAACAATTTTTCCGCCTTGTCCCCAAAACGCTTTCTTTTGGGCATCAGTTACATAAAAATAAGCTCTTGAACCTTTTTTAAAAACAAGTTTTCCGTTAACGTAAACATCTCTATCGACTTGCCCTTTTATCTTTTCACCTGCAAATACATCTGAACTTGTTTTAGTTTCATTCATTACAAAAGGAACAACCGTACCTTTTTTCACAGTTATCGCATAAGCATCTGTTATTACTAAATTAAAATTAACAAAAACACTTAACAAAAATAAACTCAAAAACTTTTTCATAAAAAACCTTTCTTTTTTATATGTAAATTATTGAATACTTTTAGAAATAACGTCCATTTCTTCAATAGAAGCATAAACCGCATGACAACCGCAATCTGCAAATAAGATTTGTCCGGTTGTTCCTGTTGATAAGTCAGAAGCCAAATATAATCCTGCTTTTCCAACATCTTCCAAAGAAACATTTCTTCTCAAAGGAGCTTTCAAAACAGCTGCCTTAAGCATTTTGTCAAATCCTGAAATACCCTTTGCAGCAAGTGTTTTTACAGCACCTGCTGAAAGACAATTAACTCTGATATTATATTTACCTAAATCAGATGCCAAATATCTCATTGAAGATTCCAATGCAGCTTTTGCGACACCCATTATATTATAATTTGCAACAACATATTCTGAACCTAAATAAGTCAAGGCAAATATAGAACCACCTTCATTCATAATCGGCTGAGCATTTCTTGCCAAGGAAATTAATGAATAAGCACTTACACCCATTGCCAAATCCCAACCTGCTTTTGATGTATTTATAAATTCACCTTGTAAATCTTCTTTATTTGCAAACGCAACAGCATGCACTACAAAATCTATTTTTCCGTAAACTCTTTCGCATTCAGCAAATACATTTTTAACTTCGTCTTCTTTTGTAACATCACAACTTATTATAAGTTTAGAATTCATTTCCTCAGCCAAAGGTCTTACTCTGCTTTCCATAACCTCTCCTGCATAAGTAAATGCTATATCTGCACCTGCTTCATATAATTGTCTTGCGATTGCATAAGCTATACCCCTTTGGTTTGATACTCCAAATATAACACCTTTTTTACCTTCCATTAATTTCATAAGTTTCTCCTTATTTTATGTTAAACATTTATTGTTCTTAACTATTATAACAAAAAAAATTAAACATGTAGCCTTTATCTGTTTTTTGAGGTATTATATATGAATAAAAATGATATATATGTACAAAAGGGTTTAATTTACTGAGATGCAATCTACTGTCAATTTAAAAGATTACAAAGAATTAATAGAAACTATTGCAAAAGTTGAATATCAAAAAATGTCAACATCTTCACATTTAATTGAATTTTTGGAATTGGTTAATATCGGAAATCAAACCTTACATGTTCTTTTCAAAAATAATGACCCGAAAAATTTTAACAATTCTTACCTTTCAACGGCTATAAAATGGGCAATTAGAAATGAAGTCAGAAGACGTTATAAATGGTATTCGCTAAAAAATAAATCTCAAGAACTTGAAACAGGCGAAGATTTAAGAGAAGCTGTTTACAAAACTATTCTATCAATTGACGAAATGGCTGATGCCGAAAACCCTACTCAAATAAAAGACAGTGGCAGAAATCCTGAAGAATTTATGGAATTTTATCAACTTAAACATAAAATTATGGATATCTTAAAAACCCTTCCGCCTCGTGAAAGAGAATTGATTGAATATAAATTTTTTAAAGATAAAAAATTAAGAGAATTGACTGAAGAATTTGATATTTCTCCGTCAAGAATATCAAGAATTATACAAACCGGCTTAAACAGAATTAAAAAAGAACTTGTTAGGCAAGGTTTGATTTAACTGAATAAACTTAATCTAGGGGATTTATGACTACTATTTTTGAAAAAAGTAACGGAAGCGATGGTATTTGCGTTGAAAATTTAAAGAAAATTGAAAAAATTGATGAAAAATTTCTAAGGAATTCGTGTTTGAATTTACCTCAAATGTCTGAATTAGAAGTTCTTCGGCATTATAAAGAACTTTCTGATAAAAATTTTTGTATAGAAAAAGGATTTTATCCGCTTGGTTCTTGCACCATGAAATATAATCCTAAAGTAAACGAGATTTTGGCTCAACTTGAAGGATTTAATCTCCACCCGAATACAGCCGATGAAGATTGCCAAGGAGCGTTAAAACTTATGTATAATCTTCAAAATGCCTTAAAAAAAATTACAGGAATGGATAGAATTACGCTTCAGCCTTCGGCAGGAGCCCACGGCGAATTTACAGGCATGATGATTGTCAAAAAATATTTTGAAACAATCGGCGAAAAAAGATGCAAAGTTATAATTCCGGATTCTGCACATGGTACAAACCCTGCAAGTGCTAAAATGTGCGGATTTGAATGTATTGAAATTAAATCTAATGAAAGAGGGCAAGTTGACATTAAAGCACTTAAATCTGTTTTAAATGATGAAGTTGCTGCGATAATGCTTACAAATCCGAATACATTGGGACTTTTTGAAGAAAATATATTGGAAATTTCAGAAATAATGCACAAAAACGGTTCGCTTCTTTATTATGACGGAGCTAATTTTAATGCAATTATGGGCTATACAAACCCGAAACTTATGGGATTTGATGTTGTACATTTGAATTTACACAAAACATTCGCAACTCCTCACGGCGGTGGAGGCCCCGGAAGTGGACCTGTCGGAGTTGTCGATAAATTGAAAGACTTTTTACCAACTCCTATAATTGATTTTGACGGCAAAAAATATTTCAGAAATTATAATCTTAAAAATTCAATCGGACAAGTTAAAGGCTTTTTCGGAAATTTTTCGGTTTTAGTAAAAGCTTACGCATATATATTGATGATGGGAAAAAATTTAAAACTTGCAAGTGCCGATGCTGTTTTAAACGCAAATTATTTGAAAGAAAAATTAAAAACTAAATATAAATTGCCTCATGATGAAACTTGTATGCACGAATTTGTACTTTCAGGCGATATTCAAAAAGAACAGGGCGTTTCAACTCTCCACATTGCAAAAAGACTTATGGACGAAAACACGCACCCGCCAACGGTCTATTTCCCTTTAATTGTACATGAAGCTTTGATGATTGAACCTACAGAATCAGAATCAAAACAACGTCTTGATGAATTCGTTGAAACAATGTTGAAAATAGCAAAAGAAATCGAAAAAAATCCGCAAATAGCACTTTCTTCACCACAAAAGACACCTGTTAAAAAAATAGATGAAACTTTGGCTGCAAGAGAACCGAATTTGAGATTTAAAATTTAATTTATACGTAATTTTAAACTCACCTTGTCATCCTGAACTTGTTTCAGGATCCCATTTAATAAGCACTCAACAAGATTCTGAATACTAACGCCTCACTTTATAATTTCACAATTACTGTTTCAGAATGACATAAAAATGGCATATGGAAATTTCTAAAAACACAAAGAGGGGCGAAGCCAAAGGCTTCGCCCCTCTTTTATTACATTTATTCCTTGGAAATAACAGATATAATTTTAAATATATTTTCAAGCTTTTCAGGCTCATCTTTTAAAGATTTTATAATATTAATCGATTCATCTATCAACTCACTTGAATTTTTTAAATGATTAACAGTAAATAATTCATCAGGAGTTATTTCTAAAGTATTAATTATTTTATCCAAAGTTTCAGCAGTTAAAAAATTTTGTCCGATTTCAATTCCGCTTAAAGTTCTTTGTGAAATATCAATTAATTCAGCTAATTTTTCCTGCGTAAGCCCCTGTTTCATACGAATTCTTTTAATTTTTTTCCCTAATTGTTGCTTTATTCCCATTTTTCATTAACCTTTTCTTAGAAACGTAATATCAAAAAACATTTTTATTAGAAATGATACTTCATGCATTTTTAATTTTATATTAATTTTTGTAAAGCTTGAATGAGCCTAAATATCTATATTTTCAAATTTATGAAATTAAATTTCATAAATTTGAGCAATTTTAAAATCAAAAAAAACTTATATTAAGAGTGTAGATTAATAAATTTTAGACTTAAGGTCGGAAAGGTTGGTCAATTATGGCTATTGGTCAAATCAGCAAAATTATAACTAATTTTGCTAAGCAAGGAATTAAAGTTGTAGAAAAAACAAATGCAAAAGGAAACACTGTTTTAAGTTATGCAACTAAATCAGGAAAACAAGTTACAAGAGAATATGATGCTTTAGAAGATATCGTCTCATTTACAAGTAGCAAAGGTAAAGAAATGCCAATTAAGACAGTAATTGAAAAAAATTTAACAGATGTTAAAATAACAAAAGAAGATGTAAACGGATATATGCGAGACTTTAAAGTAGGCAAAACAAAATTAGGAAGAGAGATAGAAACTGCACAAAAGCAACAGGCATATTTGGACGATATGTCAAGACAACAAGAACTTACTGAACAAGTAACTAGAAATTTAGAATATGAATCTCGCTTAGCTACAGAAGCATCAGAAAAACTAGCTAAAGATAATGATACTTTACTAATGGTACTTGGAACCCTTGGTTTATTAACAGGTGCAAGTGGACTTGGAATGTCAATTAATAATAAAAAAAATAATACAAATAAAGTCCCTTCAGGATTAACGGCCGAGGAAAGAATGGCTTATTTTCAAGAACGTGGTGGAACTGGATTTAAAATGTAGCAACTATAATAATAACAAATAGGGGCGAGAAGCCAACGGCTTCGCCCCTATTTTATTCTTTATCCTAACTGAAATTAGAATTCCAAACCTGCTTCACGAGCAGCATCAGCTAAAGCTGCAATTCTACCGTGATACAAGAAACCGCCTCTATCAAAAACAATTGATTTGATACCTGCTTTAAGTGCTTTTTTAGCAATCGTTTCACCGACAAGTTTTGCCGCATCGATATTCCCACCATGTGCTAATTGTTCTTTTAAATCTTTGTCAACAGAAGATGCTGAAACCAAAGTTACACCTGCAACATCATCTATTAATTGTGCGTAAATATGTTTTGTACTTCTATAAACAGCCATTCTTGGAAATTCCGCTGTTCCTGAAACTTTAGTTCTTACTCTTAAATGTCTTGTTCTTGTTTGGTCTTTTTTGTTTTTTTGCTTAATCATTTTTTCTCCTTCGGACTAACATTAAAGTTACTTTATTAATGTGTCGCCCCTTAACCCAAACCTTCTTGCCTATAACAAGGGTTTTTATGGGCTTTTATATTAACTTAAAATTATTTCTTACCTGCTTTACCGGCTTTACGTCTTACATATTCGCCTTCATAACGAACGCCTTTTCCCTTATAAACTTCAGGAGGACGTTTTCCTCTGATTTCAGCGGCAACATCTCCGACAAGTTGTTTATTTGAACCTTTTACGGTAATTTTTGTATTAGCTTCTACCGCAATTGAAATACCTTGTGGTGGATTAACTTTTACAGGGTGAGAATAACCCAAAACTAAATTCAAAATAGAACCTTCCATATTAGCCCTGTAACCAACACCTTGAATTTCAAGTTTCTTTTCAAAACCTTTAGAAACACCGTTAACAGCATTGGCTATCAAAGTTCTTGACAAACCGTGTAATGCTCTGGTTTTTCTTTCTTCGTTTGCTCTTGATACAACGACTTTTCCGTCTTCAACTTTTGCGGAAATTTCTTCTCTTATAGTAACTGTTTCAGTTCCTAAAGAACCTTTTACAGTAATCGTTTGACCTGAAATATTTACATCTACGCCTTGAGGAATCTCTATCGGCAATTTACCTATTCTTGACATTTTTTCTCCTTTATCAGTATATTTTATTAATGTTTTCGGGCTTTTCTACCAATTTCACCCTACAAAAAAATTCTTGACTACCAAACGTAGCAAAGAATTTCTCCGCCAATATTTTCTTTTCTGGCTTTTCTATCTGTAAAAAGCCCCTTGCTTGTAGAAATAATAGCAATTCCTAAACCACCCAAAACTTGAGGTATATTTTTAGCCTTGCTGTAAGTTCTTAAACCAGGTTTTGAAACACGTCTTAAATTAGCGATTACAGGTTTATTATTTTGGTCATATTTCAAAACGATTTTTAAGAATTTGAAGTTTCCTTCTTGTCTTTCTTCAAAATCAGTTATATAACCTTCTTCTTTTAATAATTTAGCTAATTGAACTTTCAATTTAGAACTTGGCATTTCAACTGTTTCATGCGAAACCATATTCGCATTTCTAACTCTTGTAAGCATATCTGCTATTGGATCTGTATACATTTTATTTTCCTTTATAATTGCTACTTACCTAAACATTCAGGCAGTATAGTAATACGTTTTTTATATTTTAATTACCAACTTGCTTTGGTAACGCCCGGAAGCAAACCTCTGTGAGCCATTTTTCTCAAACAAATTCTGCAAAGACCGAAATCTCTATGAAATCCGTGAGGTCTTCCACATATACTACATCTGTTATGAAGTCTTGTCTTAGGGTATTTACCCGCTTCAGCCAATGCTTCTCTTTTTGCTTCTTTTTCCATCATCGCTTTTTTTGCCACGATTTTCTCCTTGTTATTAATTATTTATTCTTTATTGTTTTTTGAATTGTTATTTTTTAAATGGCATTCCTAATTCTGCCAATAATGCTCTGCCTTCTTCATCTGTTTCAGCAGTTGTGATAATTGATACGTTCATACCTTTTACCAAATCTACATCTTCATAATGAATTTCAGGGAACAATGCTTGTTCTTTCAAACCTAATGTGTAATTTCCACGTCCGTCAAAACTATTTGCAGGAATTCCTCTAAAGTCTCTTATTCTTGGAAGAACTACGCAAATTAATTTTTGCAAGAAGTCATACATTCTTTCGCCACGCAATGTAACCATCGCTCCAACCGGCATTCCTTCTCTCAATTTATAAGATGCAATTGATTTTTTAGCTTTTGTTACAACGCATTTTTGACCTGCAATTTTAGTTAATTGAGCTTCAATTACTTCGGCAATTTTTGAATTGTGTGAGGCTTCTCCAACACCCATATTCAAAACAACTTTGCTTACTTTCGGAATTTGATAAGCATTTTTGTATCCGAATTTTTCTTTTAACGCTTTCTTAACGTCTTCGTCATATTTTTTCTTTAAATTCTTAGTTAATGTCATTTTTTTTTCCTTTTTTTGCAATAGATACAATCAATTATGCATCTATTTGTTCACCACATTTTTTACAAACACGTACTTTTTTGTCATTGACAATTTCATGTTTGATCCTTGTCGGTTTTTCACAACTGGGACATACCAACATAACTTTTGAACAATTAAGAGGAGCTTCCATCTTAATAAGTCCGCCTTGAATACCTGCCATCGGATTTGGTTTTTGGGCTTTGGTAATCATATTTGCACCTTCCACAACAACCGTAGCTGCAGTATTGTCAACTTTAGTTATATTTCCAATCTTACCTTTGTCTTTACCGGCGATAACCATTACTCTATCACCTGTTTTTACTTGTAATTCATTCTGCTTCTTGTTCATTTTATTTTCCTTTCAGTCCACAGCTTACTGCTAACTGTTTAACTTATATTACCTCAGGAGCTAAAGAAATAATCTTCATAAAATTCTTTTCTCTAAGTTCTCTTGCGACAGGTCCAAATACACGAGTTCCTCTAGGGTTTCCGTCTTTATTTATTATAACTGCAGCATTTTCATCAAATCTGATAACAGAACCGTCATCACGCTTGATTGAAGATTTTGTTCTTACCACAACCGCTTTAACAACTTCTGACTTTTTAACCCCCATATTAGGAGTTGCATCTTTAACTGTTGCTACAATTACATCACCGACTGATGCAAATCTTTTATTTGAGCTGCCCATAACCCTTATGCACAAAATTTCTTTTGCACCTGTATTATCTGCTACTACTAATCTTGATTCTTGTTGTATCATTTTCTTTTCCCTTTTATTTCAATAATGAATTCAATTCACTATTTTGCTTTTTCAACTATTTCTGATAATACCCATCTTTTTGAACCTGAAATTGGTTTTGATTCAATTATTCTTACGATATCACCTTTTTGACAAGCGTTAGCTTCATCATGAGCTTTATAATGCTTATTTGTTTCCATAATTTTTTTGTATTTTTTATGTGGCTCATAATCAGCTACTTTTACAACAATGGTTTTTTCCATTTTTGTACTAATTACAGTTCCTTGTTTTTCTTTTTTAGGCATTTTATCTTTCTCCTTGTTTGCAATCAATTACTTGCTTGCAATTAGTTTTTCTTTAATTACGGTTTTAGCTTGTGCAATAAGTCTTTTTGTAGTTGAAATTAAACTTGTATTTTCAAGCTTATGAGTTGCTTTTTGAATTCTTAAATCCAACAACTGTTTTTTAAAACCTATTATAGCTTCTTGTAATTCTTCTACTGATTTTTCACGCATTTCTTGTAATTTCATTTATTTATTCCTTTATTTTTTATTGAATAGGATTCTTTTCAATAACTTTTACTTTAATTGGTAATTTTTGAGCAGCTAATTTTAAAGCATCAACAGCTTCAGCTCTGTCAAAATAATCTAATTCAAAAAGAATTCTGTTAGGCTTAACGACAGCTACCCAATACTCAACTCCGCCTTTTCCTGAACCCATACGAGTTTCAGCAGGTTTTGCAGTAATCGGTTTGTCAGGAAATATTTTTATCCAAACATTACCGCCACGTTTAATTTTTCTTGTCATAGCTCGTCTTGCTGCTTCTATTTGACGACTTGTTATCCAACCAGGCTCTACTGCTTGGAGTGCATATTGACCAAATTCGAATTGAGTACCTCTTGTTTCGGTACCTTTCATTCTACCTTTCATCATCTTGCGATATTTTGTTTTTTTTGGCATTAACATTTTATTTTTCTCCGGTTAATTAATTTATATTACTTATTCCTCAGTTGTTGCTTCAACTTCAACTGTTCCATTTTCTGTTTCAACTGCTTTTGATCTTCTTGAACGTCTTGGTGCTCTTTCTTCACCTTGATTTTTTGAAGATTTAGCTTTAATGTTGGCATCGGCTTTTTCACCCGGCATTAAGTTTCCTTTAAATACCCAAACTTTAACACCGATTTTACCCATAATTGTATCTGCTTCTGTTTCGCCGTAATCAACATCTGCTCTTAATGTTTGAAGAGGAATTCTTCCTTCTTTAGCCCATTCACTACGTGCAATTTCAGCTCCGCCCAATCTTCCTGATACCATAACTTTGATACCCTGAGCCCCGCCTCTCATTGTTCTTTGCATTGCTTGTTTCATTGCTCTTCTGAATGCAACACGCTTTTCTAATTGTAAAGCTATTGATTCTGCTACAAGCTGTCCGTCTAAATCAATTCTTGCAACTTCAACAACGTTTATTACGACTGGCCTTTTGATCAATTTAGAAACTTCCGTTCTTAAATCTTCAATACCTTGTCCACCACGTCCTACAACTATACCTGGTTTTGCGGTTACTACTGTTATTGTTGTATTTTGCTGTGCTTTTCTCGCTATCAATATTCTTGATACACCGGCTGTATAAAGCTTTTTCTTTATAAATTTTCTTATTTTTGCATCTTCTGCAACAAATTGTGCATAATCTTTTACTTTAGCATACCATGTACTTACCCATGGTTTTATTATGCCTACTCTAAATCCGGTTGGATGTGTTTTTTGTCCCAACGTCTTATCTCCTATTTTTCAGTATTACTTAATTTTAATGTAAGGTGAGAACTTCTTTTAAGTCTTCTATAAATACGACCTTGAGCTCTTGGCTTACCTCTTTTTAATGTTACGCTTTCGTCTGCAAAAATTTCAGATATTTTTAAATTTTCAACAGCGAACCCAAATTGTTCCTTAGCACTTGCAACAGCTTGTTTTAAATTCTTTTCAACAACTCTTGCTGCAAAATAAGGCATAAATTTTAACATGTCTTGTGCTTCAATAACAGCTTTTCCTCTAACTTCGTTGATTACTCTGCGAAGTTTTCTTGCTGTCATTCCGATATTTTTTTGTTTTGCTTCCATTTTTGTTTTCCTTTATCAGTTTTTACGGTTTACAATTTCTGCTTACCGCTCACTTATTTTCTTTTTGCTGTTTTATCAGCATGTCCTCTGTACATTCTGGTTGGTGAAAATTCACCTAATTTATGTCCTATCATTTGTTCGGTAACATAAACAGGAACATGTGTTTTTCCATTATGAACAGCTATCGTATGTCCAAGCATATCAGGTGTAATCATTGATGCTCTTGACCATGTTTTGATTACTTTTTTTTCTGATGCTTCATTCATTTTATTTATTCTATTTAATAAAGCTTCTTCTACGTATGGACCTTTTTTTAATGAACGTGCCATTTGTTCTCCTTTTATTTCTTAGTGGTAATGTTTAAATAAGATTACTTATTTACTACCCCTTCTTCTTACGATTAACTTATTTGTTGATTTCTTTTTATTTCTTGTCTTAGCACCCAATGCAGGTTTACCCCAAGGTGTTTTAGGATTTCCACCAGGACCGGTTTTACCTTCACCACCACCGTGTGGGTGATCGCAAGGGTTCATTGTAACACCACGTACTGTCGGTTTTATACCCATATGGCGCTTACGTCCTGCTTTTCCGATTGATAAGTTTTTAAATTCAGCATTTCCCAATGTTCCGATTGTTGCCATACATTCTTTTCTTACCATTCTCATTTCACCTGACGGAAGTTTTATTGTTACATAATTTCCTTCTTTCGCCATTAATTGAGCTGCATTTCCTGCTGAACGTACCATTTTTCCGCCTCTGCCGGGTTCTAACTCAATATTATGAATTATTGTACCTAACGGAATTAATTCTAACGGTAATGCGTTTCCGTTTTGAATTTGAGCTTCAGGTCCTGATACTATTACATCGCCTAATGATAATCCTTCAGGTGTTAATATATATCTTTTTTCTCCATCTGCATAAAATACTAATGAAATTCTTACATTTCTGTTTGGATCATATTCTATTGTCTTAACTGTTGCAGGAACTCCAAACTTTTCACGTTTAAAATCAATTACACGATAACTTTGTTTTGCTCCGCCACCTTTATGACGACATGTAATTCTTCCTGTATTATTTCTTCCCGCTTTTTTTCTTAACGGTTTTATTAATGATTTTTCAGGAGTTGATGTTGTTATTTCTTGATAATCACTCCTTGTCATACCTCTTTGTCCCGGAGATGTCGGATTAATTTTTTTAATTGCCATTTTTTCTTTCCTTTTGATTTTTATCTTGTTTTATTAATCGAATTAATTTAATTATGCTCCGATTAATTCTTCAATTGGATCGCCTTCTACTGTAACAATCGCTTTTTTACTTGAATCTGTTCTTCCTTGTTTGTATCCCATTCTCTTTGAGTGAGAAGGCATATAAACTGTTCTGACTTTTTTAACTTTTCTTCCCGGAAAAGCTAATTCCACTGCTTGTGCTATTTCTACTTTTGTAGCTTCTTTAACCA
>CAYYAL010000002.1:48145-61402 GCA_964469445.1 uncultured Muribaculaceae bacterium | reverse complement strand
GGAGAAGGCGGTAGAGTACTCGACGTAAAAGTATTTGACAGAGAAAAAGGTGATGAATTACCACCTGGGGCTAATACAGTTATAAGAGTTTATATCGCACAAAAACGTAAAGTATCTGTTGGGGATAAACTTTCAGGAAGACACGGAAACAAAGGTATTGTTTCAAATATATTACCTAAAAATGATATGCCGTTCTTGCCTGACGGAACACCTGTTGATATCGTATTAAATCCACTTGGTGTACCTTCCCGTATGAACGTGGGACAAACTTATGAATGTTTATTAGGTTTGGCTTCATATTTAACAGGAAATTATTACGAAACACCTTCATTTGATGAAATGTATGGTGAAAACCAATCTGAAAGAGCAACTAGAGAAGAATTAATGAAAGGTATTAAGGCTTCAGGTTGTGATTGGGTTGGAGAAGACGGAAAAGTAACACTTTATGATGGAAGAACAGGTGAAAAATTTGATCAACCGGTTGCAGTCGGTGTTTCTTATATATTGAAACTTGTCCACTTAGTTGACGACAAAATTCACGCACGTTCAACAGGACCTTACTCATTAGTAACACAACAACCATTAGGTGGTAAGGCTCAATTCGGCGGACAAAGATTCGGAGAAATGGAAGTTTGGGCATTAGAAGCTTACGGTGCAGCTTATACGCTTCAAGAAATGTTAACAATTAAATCAGATGATGTTAACGGAAGAAACAGAGCTTATGAGTCTATCGTAAAAGGTGATAATATTCCAAGACCGGGAATTCCTGAATCATTCAAGGTACTTGTAAGAGAATTGCAAAGTATCGGTTTAGATATTACAGTAGCGAAAAAAGACGGAGTTGAAGTCGATTTAATGAGCGACTTGGACGATATCAGAAAATCTGCTCCAAAAAGAGTGATTTCAGATATGGATTCAGAGTTATTAAATATTAATTTCTTTGAAACTCCTACAACGCTAGGTGAAGTATAGAAAATTAAAGTGAATGGTGGGTAGAAAAATCTACTCACTTTCACTAAAATAAAGGAGATATAAAATTGTCTACAAGTATTGATTATTTTGACTATATACGAATTAGTATAGCATCACCTGAAAGAGTGATGAAATGGTCTTACGGTGAGGTAACGAAGCCTGAAACCATTAATTACCGTACGTTAAAACCTGAAAGAGACGGATTATTCTGCGAAAGAATTTTCGGACCTACAAAAGATTGGGAATGTTATTGCGGTAAGTATAAAAGAGTAAGACATAAAGGCATAATTTGTGAACGATGTGGAGTTGAAGTTACAGATTCAAAAGTGCGTCGTCATAGAATGGGACATATAAAATTAGCTGCTCCTGTCAGCCACATTTGGTTCTTAAAAGGAATTCCTTCTTATTTAGGATTACTTTTAGATATGTCTTTAAAGGATTTGGAACAAGTTATCTATTTCAACAATTATGTTGTATTAGATGCAGGTGAAAGTCCGTTTAAGAAAAACCAACTTTTAACAGAAGAAGAACATGAAGATTATATTTTAGAAAATGAAGATTCTCAATTAAAAGTCGGAATCGGTGCAGAAGCAATAAAAACATTATTATCAGAAATAAATACTGTTGAAATGGCAAATCAAATTAGAGAAGAATTAGAAGGCGGAGTTTCTTCAGTTCAAAGAAAAGCTAAATTGATTAAGAGATTAAGATTATTAGATAGTTTAATCTTGTCAGAAACAGATCCAACATGGATGATAATGGACGTATTGCCAGTAACTCCACCTGATTTGAGACCTATGGTTCAATTAGACGGCGGAAGATTTGCAACATCAGATTTGAACGATTTATACAGACGTGTAATAAACAGAAACAACCGTTTAGCAAGATTGTTGGAAATGGGTGCTCCTGAAATTATTGTAAGAAACGAAAAACGTATGTTACAAGAAGCAGTAGATGCACTTATTGATAACGGTCGTAGAGGAAGAACAGTTGTTGGTCCTAATAACAGACCGTTAAAATCTTTATCTAATATTATTGAAGGTAAACAAGGTCGTTTTCGTCAAAACTTATTAGGAAAAAGGGTTGACTATTCAGGTCGTTCAGTTATCGTAGTAGGTCCTCAATTAAGTTTAAATCAATGCGGATTGCCTAAAGAAATGGCGATAGAATTATTTAAACCGTTTGTTGTAAACAAATTGATTGAAAGAGGATATGTTCAAAACATAAAATCAGCTAAAAAGAAAATAGAACGTTCCGAAGCAATTGTCTGGGATATTTTAGAAGAAGTGATAGACGGACATCCGGTAATGCTAAACCGTGCACCGACCCTTCACAGACTTGGTATTCAAGCATTTGAACCGATATTGGTAGAAGGAAGAGCAATTCAATTGCACCCATTGGTATGTACAGCGTTTAACGCCGATTTTGATGGTGACCAAATGGCTGTTCACGTTCCTTTATCAATTGAAGCTCAAACCGAAGCAAGAATGCTTATGTTAGCTACAAATAATATTTTAGCTCCGGCAACAGGAAAACCGATTATAACACCATCTCAAGATATGGTCTTGGGTATGTATTATTTAACAATTATGGAAGAAAGCGAAAGCGATTCAAAAGGATATTTCTATAATTTTAAAGATGCAATATCAGCTTTAGAAGTAGGTGTTATCGGACTTCATGACAAAATTGTTGTCAGAGATGATAATGGAGAAAGAATTGAAACTACGGCAGGAAGAATTATTTTTAATGAAGCCGTAAGAACAGTTGTTTCGTAGTTATAAATAAAAAGTAAAGGGAAATATAATGGAAAGTACATACACAAATAAGAAAAAATCTATGGACTTTATCAACAAGCAAATTGATAAAAAAGGATTAAATTCACTTTTGGCACAAGTTTATTTGGATTTAGGCGGTGCTAAGACTGCAACCTTAGCTAATAAATTGAAAAATTTAGGATTTAAGTACGCAACAAAAGCAGGTACAACGATTTCTATTTCAGATTTAGATGTTCCTGCAGTTAAAAAGGATTTGTTAAACGAAGCCGAAAAAGAGATTGAAAAATCAACAAACAGATATTTAAAGGGTGAAATTACCGAAGTAGAAAGATATACAAAGGTAATTGATACTTGGTCAGAAACAACATCAAAATTGACCGAACAGGTTGTAGAAAATTTTGATAAGTTAAATCCTGTATATATGATGGCATTCTCCGGAGCGAGAGGTAACTTATCTCAAGTATCACAATTAGTCGGAATGCGTGGATTGATGGCAGATGCACAAGGTCAAATCATCGACTTGCCGATTAAGTCAAACTTTAAAGAAGGTTTATCAGTTACAGAATACATTATTTCATCTTACGGGGCAAGAAAAGGGCTTGTTGATACAGCTTTAAAAACAGCTGACTCAGGTTATTTGACAAGAAGACTTGTTGACGTTGCTCAAGATGTTATTATCAGAGAAGAAGATTGCGGAACAGAAAATTCTATTAAAATGAGAGGGATTATTGACGGAGAAAAAGTCATTGTTCCTTTAGTTGATAGATTATTAGGCAGAACGATTGCTGAAGATATCGTTGATGAAGACGGAAATGTTTTGGTTAAATCCGGAACAACTATGAGCAGAGATGATATCAAAAAAGTTTCAAAATTAAATTTACAAGAATTGGCTGTTCGTTCAGCCTTGACTTGTGGATTAGAATACGGTGTTTGCCAAAAATGTTACGGCTGGGCAATGACAACGCAAAAACTTGTTGATAGAGGTGAAGCAATTGGTATTATAGCAGCTCAATCAATTGGGGAACCCGGAACTCAATTAACAATGAGAACGTTCCACACAGGCGGTGTATTCAAAGGTGCCGCTGGTATGAAAAATGTTGTTGCATTAGAAGCCGGTGAAGTTATTTCTAAAGTTAAGACTCGTGAATTAAGAACTCGTCACGGGGACGAAGTTATGGTTTCAACTTATGAAGCTGATATCGAAATTAAAGGTGCTAAGTCAACTAAGAAATATCATATTCCTGCAGGTTCAACTGTTTATTTTTCAAACGGTTTGCAAGTTAAAAAAGGTGATATTCTTGCTGTTTATGAACCCGGTTCTCAAGGGGACGGTTCTCGTTTGACTGAAAAAGCTACAAAAGATATTACGACAGATTTATCGGGTGAAGTTTTATTTGAAAACTTTATTGTTGATGAAAGAAAAGACAGACAAGGCAATATTTCAAGAACAGCAAATAAAAACGGAATTATTTGGGTACTCGGCGGAGATGTTTATAACTTACCGGGTGGTTCAAAAGTTCTTGTTAAAGATGAACAAAAGCTTTCAAAAGGCGATAAATTAGCTGAAACTTTAACTATATGTGAACATGGAGGCGAAGTCCGAGTTGGAGAATCTTTAGTTGTTGAAGACATTAAATTTGACGGTAAAAATATTAAAAAGATTGTTCAAGGTAAGGAACTTACTATTGTAATTGCTTCGTTGATGCCATCAAATGCTTCTTTTGAACAAACTAAAAAAGAACAAATTTGGACGGTTAAAAAGACTAATGAAAAATATATTGTAAAAGCTCCTGTTGATACAATGGTTGAAAACGGAATGATTATTGCGGAACTTATTGATGATGAAGATTCTGTTTCATCAAGCGGTGAAATAAGATATTTAGACGTTGAAGTTGATGATAATCAAATTATTACTAAAAACGGTAATGTAATATTTATTCCTGAAGAAATTCATCAAATTAATAAAGATGCGTCTTTAAAAATGGTGGAAAACGGAACTTTTGTTACTGAAGGTACTGAAGTTGTTAAAGATATTTATTGTCATATTGACGGTATTGTTGAATTCAAAGAATACAATGATATTATTCATGAAATAACAATCAGACCGGGAGAAGTTCATACTTTAAATAATATAAGTGAATTAAAAGTTGAAGAAAATGAGCTTATTGAAGCAGGTTCAACTGTTGCTAAAGGAATTAAGGTTAAAGAAAATTCAATTGTAACTATCATGGATTCAGATATGGACGACTTGGATATAGATGAATTAGACGAAGAACTTGATTCTTCAATGTCTTTAGATGAAGATGCAATTGCAAATAAACCTGTTCAAATTTTAGTAAGACCTGTTCAGGTAATTGTGATTGAGCCAAAGAAAGTTTCTGTTAAATTCAATGCTTCAGATGAATTGATAGACATTGTTCCGGTAACTCAACTTCAATATAAAGATGGATCAAGAGTAAGACAACTTGACGGAGCAACTTTGACAAGAACAAGTTTAGTTCTTCAAATGCAAGGATATTTATCACATTTAAAAGGCTTGGTAGAGCTTGATAGTAAAGGTGATTTAAGAATAGTTGTATTGGAAAATCTAATTGTTCGTCGTGAAACCGAAGGTAGCGGAAGATTATCTGCGTCTATGCAAACAGAGTTGTTGGTTGAACATGGACAAACAATTTCTCCGAAAACACCTGTTGCAAAAACTCAAGTACTTGCTATTAATGACGGAGTTGCTTCTATAAAAGAACATAAAGAAGATGCAAGAAGATTGCTTCTTATAAGTGAAAATTATGAAGTAAAAATGCCTATTAAGGGTAAAGCTACTGTTAAAAAAGGTGATTTTATAAAATTTGATTCCCCTATTTCTGATTCAGGAGAAAAATCATTAGAATCAGGAATGGTAGTAAGTGTAGCAAAGGGCGAAGTCGTTTTAAGAGTGGGAAGACCTTACTTGATATCTCCGGGTACAATGTTGCAAGTTGATAAAGCAGCACTTGTATTACGTGGTGATATGTTAGCGACATTGGTATTTGAAAGACAAAAAACAGGTGATATCGTTCAAGGTTTGCCGAGAGTTGAAGAACTTCTTGAAGCAAGAAAGCCTAAAGATAGTTGTATTTTGGCGGAACACGATGGAAAAATTGAAATTGAAGTCGATGAAGATATGCCTAGATTATATTTGGTAAGCGATTTAGGTCGTGAAGAAATCAAATATACGTTCGATACAAATATTATTGTTTCAAACGGTCAAAACGTTAAACAAGGTCAACCTTTAACAAGTGGTTCAATGAATCCGCATGATGTTATCAGATTATGTGGTCCTCAAGTTGCTCAACAATATCTTGTAGACGAAGTTCAAAGAGTATATCGTTCACAAGGTGTTGAAATTGCAGATAAGCACGTTGAAGTCATCGTAAGACAAATGATTAAGAAAGTAAAAATTATTGAAGGTGGCGATACTAAAATGCTTCCAAGTGAATTGATTGATATCAAAGAATTTGATGCTGAAAACAAAAAGGTTAGAGAAGCAGGCGGTATTGAAGCTACTTGTGAATATATGTTGCTTGGTATTACAAAAGCTTCATTAAATACAGATAGCTTTATTTCAGCAGCATCTTTCCAAGAAACAACGAGAATTCTTACAGAAGCAGCGGTTGAAGGTAAAAAAGATATCTTGAGAGGTTTGAAAGAAAACGTTATCATAGGACGTTTAATTCCTGCCGGAACAGGATATCATCATTTAACAAATGCTAATGAAGAAAAGGAAAGAGAAGCTCAAAAAAGAGCAGCAGCTCAAAAAAATCAAGCAAGAAAACCGTCCGCAATTTTGGAAGAAATTGAAGGTATGTTTGGTTCATCTTCTGATTTTATTTTGGACGATTAATTGAAGATTAATTTCTAATTGACATTAAATAAACACACATAAAGAAGTGGCGATATCAAAGATATCGCCACTTTTGTTTAAATCTCCTCCGTAAATCTTTTTACATCATTTCCAAGCCTGAGTAGTCCGCTCTTGATTTGCTCGCTGTTGATTCTAACATTGCAGTGAGACTTTTTTCGATAATTTCCCTTACACAATTAATATCTTTTTTAAGTTGAATAAAACTTTTATCTTTGGCTTCAGAAAGTGCCAATTTAAACTTTTCAAAATCAAATCCCATTTTCATATCACATACTCCTTATTAAAAATAATCTCTTAACTACAGATAAGTTATCGGCAATAAAGTTCCTTAACTTTATAGTTTGAAGGTTTATTGTTACAAAAATTAATATAGAATTATTTTTATAAGTAACAAAAAATGTTTTTTAGATGTTTAAAATGGTTGTTTATAGTAGAATATAGGCATATAAATAAAAGGAGTTATTTATGAAAGTAAATTTGAATATAAATCAAAATCAAACGTTTAAGATGCAATATCGAGATAAAGAATCTGAAAAAATGATGAAAGAAATGAAAAAAGAATGGAAAAATGATTCTTTTTTAATGGATACAGTGGAATTTGCAGAAAAATGGGCTGATAATATGGAAAAAAGCATGAAAAAAGGGAAGACGAAAATGTCTTCAATTGCTTATCCTGCAGCTGTAGAGGCTTCAAAGAATGAAAAAGTTAAAGATTTTGATTTGGCTAAACAAATTTTAGCCAGACTTTGGAAATACGGAGAAAGTTTTAAAGAATGGTCTGAAAAGTCTGTTTTGGAAGTTGAATAAAATTTATTCATGTCATTAAATAAATAATCATAACGAAGATACATTTCACTTGCAAACACATTGTTTTTGTATTACAAGTTGTTTGTTGTGTTGCTTAGGTTTTTGTATTAACACAAGCGGTTATTGCATCAGTCAGTTTTTTAACTTTAATAATTTTTATATCGAATTTTTCTTGCGGGGTATTTGCATTTGGGATTAAGGCTTTTTTAAATCCGAGTTTTTGAGCTTCTTTAAGTCTTTTTTCGATATTATTTACAGCACGGATTTCGCCCGAAAGACCTACTTCGCCTATTATGATAGTTTGGGCATCAACGACGACATCTCTTGCACAAGTTGCGATTGCAAGTGCTATGCCTAAATCGGCAGCAGGTTCTGAAATCTCAATTCCGCCTATTACATTAATGTAAACGTCTTGTTTAGACAAATTTAATCCAACTCTTTTTTCTAAAACAGCAAGTATTTGCAACAATCTTCCTGTATCGACGCCATTTGCAATTCTTCTCGGACTTGGATAAGGGGTTGTTCCGACTAGGGCTTGAAGTTCTACTAAAAGAGGTCTTGTTCCTTCGCTTGTTGCGATTATAACACTTCCTGAAGTCATTGTTTCTGTTGTTTCTGC
Source organism: uncultured Muribaculaceae bacterium (assembly GCA_964469445.1). Taxonomy (GTDB): domain Bacteria; phylum Cyanobacteriota; class Vampirovibrionia; order Gastranaerophilales; family Gastranaerophilaceae; genus CAYYAL01. Next base: position 53,328 of record CAYYAL010000002.1, on the reverse strand, counting down.
CAGAAAAAGTTCACTCGGATTTTTAACTTCTATCAAACCTTTTGAAGCCATTTCAAAAAGCCCGACTTCTGAGGTATTTCCAAATCGGTTTTTATTACTTCGCAATAATCTGTAAGATTTATATTTGTCGCCTTCAAAATAAATTACTGTATCTACAATATGTTCTAAAATTTTTGGTCCTGCGATATTTCCTTCTTTAGTAACATGTCCGATAATTAAAGTTGTTATATTTTTAGTTTTTGCAATTTGCATTAATTCGTTGCAACATTCTCGAATTTGAGTAACGCTTCCTGCAGAATTTGGAATATCTTGTGAATAAATTGCTTGAATGCTGTCTATTATTATCAAATCAGGTGAAATTGTTTCTATTTCGGATTTAATAAATTCTAAAATTGTTTGAGGATAAATAAAAAGGTTTTCAGAGTTAATTGAAAGCCTTTCAGCCCTCAATTTTATTTGATTTAAAGATTCTTCGGCTGAAACATATAGAATTTTTTTATTTTTATTAGCCAAAAGTCCACAAACTTGAAGAGTTAATGTGGATTTTCCAATTCCGGGGTCGCCTGCAATTAAGGTTAAGGAACCTTGAACAAGTCCTCCGCCCAATACTCTGTCAAATTCTTCAATATCTGTTTTAAGTCTTATTTCAGAAGACAATTCAATTTTATTTATGGCAGACGGTTTTATATTTGAAGAAATTGGAGTTTTTGATTGTTTTATATCTGTCGAAACTTCTTCCGATAAAGTTCCCCAAGCGCTGCAGTTCGGACATTTTCCCAGATATCCTGCACTTTCATAACCACATTCTTGACAAATCCATTTAGTTTTTATTTTTACCATAAACTTAACCCCTCTTATTTATTATACAAAAAAAACTTCAATTTATTAATACGCTTGCATTTTTAGGGTAAATTATTTACAATGTATCTTATGGAAGATCTAGATATTAACCAAAGGGTTCAAATAAAAGTACCTGTTTATGATGGTAAAGAAATGGTTTTTAATACCCATATAAAAAGGGTTTATAAAGACAGACTTGCTATCAAAACGACAGAAGAGATGTTTGTTTATTCAGATTATTTAAAAGAAGCTGATGAAATATTTGTTACGATTTTTACTCCATTGGGCATGATATCTTTTGAATCTATAATAATAAATTCGATTTTTGAACCTGAATTTGTAATAGAATACGCAGAAGACGGTGTTGTTGTTCAACGAAGAAAATTTTTAAGAATTCCATGCCGTACAAAACTTGTTTTTGAACTTTCTGATGGAACAAATCAAATTACAAATACGGTGGATTTGAGTGCAGGAGCAATTCGTTTTTATTCAATTGAACATTTTGAGGAAGAAAAAAAGGTTTATTTCAGATTGTTTTTGCCGATGCAGATAGATTCAATTTCGGCTCAAGGCGTTGTTAGAACAGAAACTTTAACACTTCCGCCAAACGAACATTTGCTTGTTTTTACGAAAATTTCAGAAAGAGATGTTGATAGAATTGCAAAGGTTTGCATGGATTATGAATTGCCGAAAGATTTAGCTATTTTTGAAGAATCTGAAGCAGAAGTTGACTTAGAGGAACACATTGAAGCTATACATGAGCTTTTAAAAGAGGAAGAATTGGCACCTATAAATGAAGACAAAAATGAAAAATCTTGATAAAGATATAAATAAAATGACCAAAAACGGTAATATTGAAAAAGCCATTGAGCTTTGTCAATTGGGCTTGCAAAATGAGCCGACGAACGCCGATTTGCATATAAGGCTTGGTGATTTATATTTAAAATGGCATTTAGATATTTATAATTCAGGACAATATGTTGATGAGGCTATCACTGAATATCAAAGAGCTTTGGAAACTTATATAAATTCTCCTGAAATATATTTTAAAATTGCAAAAGCACATTATTTTAAAGGTGATATGGATAAAACCATAAATTATTTGAATGTGGTTATCTCAAAAGATGCAAAATATTATCAGGCTTATGTTTTGCTTGCAGAGGCAAGTACTAAAAAATCACGATTTCTAGATGCAATTTCTTACGCAAAAAAATCTATAAAACTCAGACCTTTTACGAATTCTTGTGCACATTTTCTTTTAGCTAATTTATATAGAATTAATTCCGCAAAAAGTTTTAAAAATGCGTTTAATTCAAAATTAGAATTTCTTTTAAGTGGATTGACTTTGCCTTTTGATAGGCAAGCTAAGAAAAATTTCGCAAAAGCTATATCTTATTTGAAATTCTTCCCGATTTTAATGAAGGGTTATGCTCAAGTTCAATCACAGGGTTTGGAATATTCAATTGATACTTATATTGAAGCCATAGAGCTTGCTCCCGGATTTACTCCGCTTTATTGTTTATTGGGTGATATTTATCGTTCATTGGGCAGGCATGACGATGCAATTACAGAATATAAGATGGCGATTTGGCTCGATAGTTTAAATATACCTGCTTATAGGCATCTTTGTCAGGCTTATGAAGAAATGGGTGATTTTGATAATGCGATTGAAGTTTATCATAAATTAATTCAAATTATGCCGACTATGCCTGAATTTCATTCGAATTTAGCTAATATTTATTATATGAAAGGTGATGTGAAATCTGCGGTTTCTCATTACCAAACGGCAATTACTTTAAGTCCTAATCCAAAGTGGACAAGTATAATTTCGCAAACTTTAGGATTTGTTTATCAAGAAACGAAGAAAGATTTTGATTCCGCAATTTCTGCTTATCAAAGTGCTTTTCTTCTAACTCCAGAAGATATCGATATTTATATAAATCTCGGTAGTGCGTTTTATGATAAGGAAGATTTTAATAATGCTCTTACGATTTATAGAAGTGCTTTGGAACTTGAACCTGAAAATGCCAGAATTCATTGTAATTTGGGCTTTTTATACTGGGGACAGGGTAATATTGAAGAAGCTATTAAAGAATATGAATTGGCTATAAAATATGATAATACGTATGATATTGCTTATAACAATTTAGGTGTAATTTATCTTGATGATTTGGGATTAATCCAAAAAGCGATAGAATTGTTTAAAAAATCTATTGAAAATAATCCTAATTATGCACTTGCTCACTTTAATTTAGCACGTTCAATTGCAATTGTCGGGGATAAAATTGAGGCTGCAAAGTTGTATCAATTGGCTCAAGATGTAAATCAAGTTACGGGAGAAATGAATCCTGCTGATATTACAGAAAGACTTAATGAGTTGTTTAGTTAATAGTTAGTTGTTTCGGAGCTAAAATTTTTTTTAGGAAACTTTTTCTGTGATATTTGGTAATTCCGTTTTTTTTTATCGCTTCAATGTGTTCTTTTGTGAGATATCCTGCATTTTGTTTCCAGTTATATTGCGGAAATTTTTTATCCAAATCTTGCATATATCTATCTCTGGAAACCTTCGCTAAAATGCTTGCAGCTGCAATTGAAGCTGATTTCCCATCTCCTTTTACAATTGTTTTTTGAGCTTTTTCAAAATTCTTGATTTTCCTGTTTCCATCAACAAGCACAAGACATTCTTCGTTAATTTGGGACATCACATTTTCGACCGCAATTTTCATTGCTTTTAGTGAAGAATTCAGAATGTTTATTTTCTCAATTTCATCAATATCAATCATTTTTATTGAATAAATACTGTTCTGAATAATGATGCCAAAAAGAATTTCTCTGGTTTTGGGTGAAAGTTTTTTAGAATCATTAAGTTGCACAAGTTTTTCTTTTAAATCTTGATTTATATTTGGGAAATATACAGCAGCTGCAAAAACTCCGCCCGCACCGGGTCCTCTGCCTGCTTCATCTGTTCCGATTATTTTTGTATTAAAATCTTTGTCAAATTCAAATAACATTTTAATTTCCTTTTTAGGTGCAAATCTATATTAAAATAACATCTCGTATTTTATTCTTCATCTAAGATAAGTTTTCCTAATTTGCCACCTCTGAAATCTTTTAATAAATAAGCGGCTGTTCTTTTTGTATCAGGATTTGAGCCTTGTATGAGCCAGTTTCTTTTTTTTGCAATATTTTCTAAAGTTAAATCTTCCTCTTTAAGGTCATAATATTTTTTTATATTATCAATATATTTTTCAGGAAGGATTTCAAGGAATTCTTTAGCAACGCTTTCTTCATCGTAAGCATTCTGAGAAACGGCATTTACAAAAGCAAGTTTTTTTGCCCTGATTTGGTCATCTTGTTTCATCGGAATAATCCCCGGAGTATCTAATAAATCTAATTTCGGGTTAACTCTGACCCACTGTTGTTGTCGGGTAACACCGGCTTTAGCTCCGATTTTTGTCTTAGATGTTTTTGTCAATTTGTTTATAACACTTGATTTTCCGACGTTAGGCATTCCTATTACAACAACTCTTGCACTTCTTCTCAAAAGACCTTTTGCCATAACGGATTGAATTTTAGGTTCTGCAAGTTGTAAAACTCTGTTTATAATTTCTGATGTGTTTTTTGAATTTTTTGCATCAAATTTTAAAACATCACAACTGCTTTCTTTTTTTATTAAAGAAAGCCATTTTTTAAGTTCGTCATTATCTGCCAAATCAGATTTATTTAATAAAATTAGTCGAGGTTTTTCCCCGACTAATTTTTTAATATTATTATAACTGCTACTTTTAGGAATTCTGGCATCAAGAATTTCAATCACGACATCAACAAGATTGATTTTTTCTTTCAAAAGTCTTTCGGCTTTTGCAATATGTCCGGGATACCAATGAATATGTTCCATAATTTAATTAAACAAATAATTTAAAGCCTTGCAAATAATTAAAGCTTAAAATTATCTATTTCCAATTTTTTCTTTAATACGAGTAGCTTTACCAATTCTATCTCTTAGATAGTAAAGTTTAGAACGTCTTACATCACCACGTCTTAAAATAGTAATCTTTTCGATACGAGGAGAGTTAATCATAAATACACGTTCAACTCCAACACCTTGGAATACTTTTCTTACTGTAATAGTTTTGTTTAAGCCTTCGCCGTGTTTTTTAATTATAGTACCTTCAAATGCTTGGGTTCTTTCTTTATTACCTTCAACGATACGAACAAAAACTTTTACGCTGTCGCCTGAATTTAATTCAGGTAATTCTTTTTCTTTATTCAAATATTGGTCTTCTAAATTTTTAATAATAGGGTTCATAGCTATTTTCCTTCTAATTTTCTGCCAGTACAAA
>CAYYAL010000002.1:34921-48045 GCA_964469445.1 uncultured Muribaculaceae bacterium | reverse complement strand
GCAATCATAGGCAAATTATATTTGTCGGCACAAGCGATGACCTCTTTATCTTTAATACTTCCGGCAGGTTGAATGATTAATCCGATACGACATTGAACGGCTGCTTGAATATTATCTATTGCAGGGAAAAAACCGTCTGAGGCAAGAACTGCGTCTTTAGCTTCGTCGCAAGCTTGATTTAAGGCTATTTCAACGGAATTTATTCTACTGGTTTGACCTTGACCTATTCCTAATGTTTTTAAGTCTTTTGCTACAACAATTGCGTTAGATTTTGCATGTTTAACTATTTTCCAAGCAAAAATCGCATCTTGAATTTGTTCAGGGGTCGGCTTTGTTTTTGTTAAAACCTTAAATGTATCTTTATCCAAGTCTTTTGTGTCATGTTCTTGAATTAATATTCCGAAAGGCGTAACCCTTATTTCTGAATAAGATAATTTTTTATAATCTTCTAAACTTGTGTTTAGTTTAACAAGCCTTATATTTTTCTTTTCTTGTAAAATTTTAAGGGCTTCTTCTGAAAAATCAGGTGCAATAATGACTTCCAAAAACATTGAATTAATTATTTTTGCACAATCAGCATCGACTTTTTGTGTAAAAGCAATAATTCCGCCGAAAGCACTTATCGGGTCGCAATCAAGTGCCTTTTGAAGTGCATCAGATGAATTTAAACCTATTGCAACTCCGCATGGAGTTGTATGTTTTACGATGACGCAGGTCGCAACATCATAAAACTCGCTTGCAATATTTACGGCAGAAGTTATGTCTAAAATATTGTTGTAAGAAATTTCTTTTCCCCAAAGAATTTCATAATCAATTTTGTTGTCAAAATCATATAATTCTGCCTTTTGATGAGGATTTTCTCCGTAGCGAAGTTTTTCTCCATTAATAAACGAAAAGTTTTTTATCGGTTTTTTGTCAAACACTTGGTTTAATTTTTCATGAATAATCGCATCATACTTTGAAGTTAGTGAAAAGGCTTTTAGTGCAAGAACTTCCTTTGTTTTTAAATCAATTTTATCAAAATCAAGGTTGTAATCTGATTTATCACAAATAACAGTTACATTTTGGAAATTTTTTGCTCCGGCACGAAGTAATGCAACTCCGCCTATATCAATATTTTTAACTAATTCATCAATATTATCTGTGTTTTGGGAAATTTCTTCAAATGGATAAAGATTTACAATTATAACGTCAAATTTTGAGAAACCTTTTGCTTGAATTTCATCAATTTCATTTGGATTTCCTGCCAAAATTCCTGCAAAAATTGCAGGGTGAAGAGATTTTACTTTGCCTGACAACATTTCTTCAAATCCTGTTATTTCAGATATTTCTGTAGTTTTTATTCCGCTTTCTTGTAAATAATTAAAAGTTCCGCCTGTTGATACTATCTCATAATTTTTTTCAATTAAATTTTTAGCTGTATCCAAGATATTTTCTTTATCCCAGACACTTATAAATGCTCTTTTTGCTATTTCCATTTTTTTCGCCTCGTGTTTTTGTCTTATATCTTTTTTAATTCGTTAATATGTTGTTTGATTTTTTCTTTTGAAGAAATATTTGGGAAATTTTTTAACATTTTTTCAAACAGATTAATTGCTTTTGGGGTTCTTCCTTGCTTTTCATAAGCGTAAGCTAAATTTGAATAAATTTTATGTTCTTCATTTTTATTATTTTTCATCGCAAGTTCATAGTAAACAATTGCATCATCAAATTTTCCGTTGCAGTAATAAATTAACCCCATTTGATTATTTGCATCATAAGAATTTTCATCAATAGCAAGAGCTTTTAGGCAATATTCAACTGCACTGTCCCAACTCGCTTTTTTTGCATTACAAATTGATATAGCCAGTAGGGCATCTATATCTTTTTCACTTATATCTAAAATTCTTTCATATATTTTTATTGCTCTGTCTATAAATTCAGAACCTTTTTGAGCTTTATTTCTATCTTCGATTGTTTTTGCAACAGCAATAATCGTGGGTTTATTTTTTTCAAAATCACCAAATAAACCATCACAAAATTCTAAAATTTTATCATCTTTTTCTTGTACAAGATATGAAAATGCCAGCATTTTCGCAGATTCTAAAGTTTGTTTTAATTCAAAACAATGAGCAAACATTTGAGATGCTTTTGCGTATTTTGAATCTTCAAAATAGGATAGACCTAAATTATATGTGGCATCGTAATCCTCAGGTTTAAACTTCAAAAATTCTTGATAATTTACAATTGCATCTTCATAATTTTTTATTTTATGAGAAGCCAAACCAAGATTATAATATCCTTCAGGTTTTGCTGAAGGTGCTTTTGTTGCTACATTAAAAAATTTCACAGCTTCTTGATAATCACCTTTATTATAAGCATCAATTCCTGCATTATAGTTTGTTGCAAATCCTATTTTTATTTTACTTGGAGCAAATATTTTCTTAATTGTATTAATTTCTCTTTTGCAGTCGTCAAAAAGCCTTTTTAAGCTCGGATTGTTTTTGATTGCTTTAATATCCGAAATTCTTATTTCTTTATTACAGACCGTTTTTATCTTTTTAATTAATGCTCTTAATTTTTCCATAGTTTTATTGTAATATAATATTGTGATAAGCGGAAGTTTTTAGTAAAAAAATTTAACAAATCGGAGATATAAATTGTTTGATTATTTAAAAGGTATTTTAGAAAGTAAACAACAAACACAAAAAGGTTGTTTCTTAACGTTGGAAGTAGCAGAAATAGGTTATTTAATTGAAACTAATTCAAGAACATTGGCGAAAGTTTTTGACGGAGAAAAGTTGAAAATTTATACAGTTTTGTTACATAGAGAAGATAATATGTCTTTGTGCGGATTTTTAACGAAGGAAGACAGAGATATTTTTAAGATTTTAACTTCTGTTTCCGGTGTCGGCCCTAAAATGGCTTTGACTTTGTTGGAAGAATTTGAAGCATTTGAAGTGATTTCATTTGTTATAAAGGGTGATTTTAAAGAATTGACAAGGGCAAAAGGTGTTGGACCAAAATTGGCTCAAAAAATTATTTTAGAACTTAAAGACAAGCTTATAAATCTTCAAAATACAATTCCTGTCGGGGTTGATTTTGAAGTTAAAAATGAGCAGGCTGTGCAAGACGCTCAATCTGTTTTGATTTCATTGGGATACGAAAGAGAAGAAATTAAAAATGCACTTTCTTCTTCTATTAAAAATGTTAAAAATCAAGATAATGCCGAAGAAATTTTGAAAGAAACTTTGCAGATTTTATCATCTTAAAATATTTAAAAATTATCAGAATTTTTTAAGTTTGGCATAAGTTGCGTCCATCGCTTTTTTACCCATTTTGCCGAAATCTATTGTATACATTATAGAATTTCCGACATTTTCGATATCTAAAATATGTCCTACTCCGAGTTGAGCATGAAAAACACGTTCTCCTTGAGAAAATATATATTCAATCGGAGTTGATTTTTCGAGTTTTAATTTTTTTTCTTCAAGTTCTTGTAAATTTCTCTTTTTTTCCGCAAGCATTCTTTTTATTTTATTATCTTGGAAAAATTTTTCTACTTTTTCAGCATCTTTTTCTTTATTTTTTTGAGATTTTATCAAAACATGTTTTGCTTGATTTCTTGAAACCGATGCTTTGGAGCTTGAACCTGAAAAAGAATTTGATTTTTTATCGGAATTATTTGACAATCCTTTAAAATTATTTGTATTAAAATTTTTGCCGAAAGAACTTTGGTTTCCGATTTTTCCGTCGGAATTAAAGAAAGTTGTTTTTTCTGATTTAATTTTATCAATAGCACTTTTAAATGTCGGTCTTGAATATTCTGTCTTTTCGGAATAGGTTGTATCCATTAAGTTTTGAGGAATTTCTTGCAAAAATCTGCTTGGGTTGTAATATTTATCTTCACCCCACATTTTACGGCGTTTTGCACTTGTTAAGTACAATTGTTCTTCTGCTCTTGTAACTCCTACATACATAAGTCGGCGTTCTTCCTCAAGCTCACTTAATGAATTAAAAGTTCTTTGATGAGGAAATATTCTTTCATCAAGTCCTGCTAAAAATACGTAAGGAAATTCCAATCCTTTGGCACTGTGAAGTGTCATTAAAGTTACATTGTCAGAAATTTCTTCCATTCCGTCGATATCCGAAATCAGAGCAACTTGTGATAAAAATTCACCCAAAATATTTTTTTCTTCTTCTATATCATCTGTTATTACTTCAAATTCTCCGGCAACATTTACTAATTCCTGTAAATTCTCTAATCGGGTTTCATTTTCAGGAGTTCTATCTTCTTTTAATTCTCTTAAATATCCTGTTCTTTCGATAACTGAAGTTAAAAATTCGTTTAAATTTAAGTTTGGATTTTTAGATAATTCTGTAAATCTTGAGATTAATTCACAAAAAGATTTTAATTTTGATTTTGTTTTTTCGTTTATTTCGTCGCATTTTTCGAAGTTTAAAACAGCATTAAAAAGACTTAAATCGTTTTCATCAGCGAATTTTTGTAAGTTTTTAATCGTGGTATCTCCGATTGCTCTTTTGGGAACATTTACAATTCTTTTGAAAGATTGAGAATCATTATTGTTATAAATGAGTTTCAAATAAGCAATTATATCTTTAACTTCTTTTCTGTCGTAGAATTTTAATCCGCCGTAAATTCTGTAAGGGATTGAACGTGCGATGCAAGCTTCTTCAATTGCTCTTGATTGGGCGTTTGTTCTGTAAAGTATTGCAAATTTTCCGAAATTTTCTCCGCATTCTTTAATTTTTCTTATAATGTAGTTTGCTTCATCAGCTTCATCTTGAGCCTCGTAATAAATAATTTTTTCGCCTTCTCCTTTTTGAGAATAAAGATTTTTTTCAATACGTTCTTCGTTATTTTCTATGATTGCATTTGCTGCATTTAGAATGGTTTCTGTTGAACGATAATTTTGTTCAAGTTTTATCAGATTTGCATTTTTAAAATCGTGTTTAAAATTTAAAATAATCTTAAAATCCGCACCACGCCAACTGTAAATAGATTGGTCAATATCTCCGACAACACAAAGCGAACGTTTTTCATCTTTGTTTATAGCTGAAGTATAAAGCATTTGGATTAATTTGTATTGAGCTTGGTTTGTATCTTGAAATTCGTCTACCAATATATGCGAAAATCTTTCAGAAAGGGTTTCTCTAACCTCTTGGCTTTGCTCAAGAAGTTTTACGGCAAGCATTAACATGTCATCAAAATCTATTGCGTTATTGTTAAAACAAGTGTTTTCATAAATTTCAAAAATTCTTGCAATGTTTTGAGATTTAAAATCACGTGCGAAAGTTGCGAAATTATAAGCATCTTGCATTTTATTTTTAGCGTTTGATATAATTGTTTTTACAAGTTGCGGAGCATAAATTTTGTCGTCAAGATTTAATTTTTTAATTGCCTGTTTAATTATAGCCATTGAGTCTTGTTCATCATAAATAGTAAAATTATTGTCCAAAAATTTTCCGTTTTGAAATTGATATTTTTCAACGTATTGTCTTAAAATTCTTCCGCAAATACTGTGAAAAGTTCCGACCCACATATATTTAACGATGTTTTCTCCGAGAATTGATGAAAGTCTTTCTCGCATTTCTTTTGCAGCTTTATTTGTAAATGTTACGGCAAGAATTTTTTTTGAGCGAACATTGTTTCCTGTGATTAAATTTGCAATTCGAGAGGTTAAAACTTTGGTCTTTCCGCTTCCTGCACCTGCCATAACAAGCAATTCACCTTCAACACAATTTACAGCGTTCAATTGTTCTTTGTTTAAGTTTTTGAAAAGATTTTCCATGCTCCCCTATTTCCAAATCATTTTTTTTGTGTTAGACTTAGTTTACTTCAAAAAAAAATGGTTTTCAAATTATTAAAGGTGAGTAAGAAATGGTAGAAGAAATTAAAAACAGTATCGACGGCGGTGATGAACAACAACATTCAATAATGGTTCCATTAGATGATTTAGACAGCGTTTCAGAACCTGATACAGTTGATCAATTGGCAGCAGAACTTGCGACATTGAAACAGTCTGCAAAAAGAATTGCAATTATCGGAAGTAGAAATTTACCTATAACTCATCAGCAATTGATTGAAACTTTAGTTTTTGCGTTGGCACATCAAGGTAATACTATTATTACATCAGGTGGGTCTTCAGGTACAAATGCTGCTGCTATTAGAGGTTCTATGAAGGCTAATCCCGATAAATTGAAGGTTATTCTTCCTCAAACAATAGGTCAACAACCTTCTGATGTTCAAGACCAACTTATCGGAATTCCTACTATAATCGAGCATTCAGATAGAGCCATGATGACTTTGGCTGATGCTTCAAGAATTTGTAACAGAGAAATTATTGATGATTGTAATCAATTGATTTGTTTCCTTTCCCATACAAGTAAAACACTTTATAATGCGGTTGAGTACGCTGAAGAAAACCATAAAATCGTAACTGTGTTTTATTTGGATTAGGAATGAGGAATGTCTAAAGATTTAATAAAAAAACTTATAAGCAAGAACCCACAAGATTTTGAACCCGTTGCTGTTGCCATGATAGAAAATTCTGATGTAAATCTTTTTTCGGAATTACTTTTGCAAGGTGATTTTTTATTTGATTTTGTAAAAAAAAATGTTAATGACAGGTTAAAAAGGGCTTGTAATAAAAAAAATTATACAAATTTAATCGCATTTTTAAAATATTATTCGCCTGATTTTGAAGATTTTATTATAGAAACTTTGGTTAAATTTGCTGATGAAGACTTAACCGATACGATGTTGGAAATCTTTGAATATGGTTCTGATGAAGAAAAAACTTATTGTGCCAGATATTTTGCTTATATAAAAGATTCTTTAGCACTTGAATTTTTAAAGGAAAATGCTTTTTCTGATGACGAATGTTTATCTGCAAATTGTGCTGTGGCACTCCGCTCTTTTGAAGATTTTGAATGTTATAACAAAGCTTTAAAGATGTTAAAAGATGAAGATGATTTTGTTAAATTTAAGGCGGTTAAATTTTTGGTTTCATTTAGAGATGATAGGGCTTTACCTTTTATTATCGAAACTATGAAAACCTCTTTTATAAAAGAAAATATTGCAGGAGAAATTCCTTATTTAAAAAATCTTATGAGATTTGATGTAAATGAAGACTTATTGATTATTTTAAACAATATTATTGTCGGACTTGGTGAAGTTATTTCGCTTTCTTCTGTTTTTGAATACGATTTGTATGATTTATTTGAGAAACTTCAAACTTATAATTCGCCTAATATTGAAATGACATTGCTTCATGCTCAAACAAAGATAAATCAGCTTACGGAAAATGATGAGTATCTTTTTGATGAAGATAAAAATACTAAAAATGAAATTTTTGAAATTAAAAAATTGTTGAATTTGAAATCATATTCTTTAAAAGATTTTTCGTTTACTCCGGAAAATTCTTTGATATTTTTTGCATTGGAATTGGTTCAAGAACTTAAATTGGAAGTTCATTTGGGCGATATTTTAAGATGTGATAATCAAACGCTTATTCTAAAGGCTTTGGAAGTCTTAAAAATGACTAATCAAATTGAAGAAATTGATAGAGGTATTTTGGATAAAATTACGGATAGTAATATAAAGGCGGTTGCTTCTGCCCTTTTTGAATCATAGTTAGAGAGTTTTAAAATGAGTGAATTAAACGAGAAAACATTAACAAGTGAAGAGATTTATCGAGGCAAAGTTATTGATGTTTTCAGAGATGAAGTCGAATTGATTGACGGGTCAAAAAGTGTTCGAGAAGTTGTTAAACATTCCGGCGGAATTGTTATTGTGGCTCAAAAATCTGATGGAAAAATTTTACTTGTTCAACAATTCAGATATCCGATAAAACAAGCGACATTTGAACTTCCTGCGGGCAAACTCGAATACGGAGAAAATCCGAATGAAGCTTGCGAAAGAGAGTTGCGAGAAGAAACAGGTTATGTCGCTGAATATTGGAAATCTTTGGGTTATATAAATACTTCTGCTGGTATTTGCGATGAAAAATTATACCTTTATTTTGCAAATCATTTGGAATTTGAGGGGCAAGATTTAGATGAAGGCGAATTTTTAAACGTTTTTGAATATGATTTGAAAGAAATTCTTGATATGATAAAACAAGGTAAAATAAACGATGCAAAAACAATTTGCGGAATATTCAGAGCGTTTCTAAACAGAGATTTTAAGGAGAATTAATTGTGATAAAACTTGTCGCAACAGATATTGACAACACTATTTTGAAAGAAGATAAAATTTTTACAGAAGGTGTAAAAAAATGTGTTAAAGAACTTGAAACAAAAGGCGTTAAGTTCGCTCTTGTTACAGGCAGAATGAATGCTTCTACAAAAAAAGTTGCACAAAAACTAGGTACAAATGGAATTTTGGTAAGTTTTCAAGGTGGTTGCGTTTTAGATGGCGACAAAGTCCTTTATCAAAAATTTTTAAATCCAGATGTAATTCCTGAAATTGTTCAATGGGCAAGAGAAAATAAAATTCATATAAATGTTTATATAGATGATGACCTTTATGTTGAAATGGACGATAATGAAATCGCATTGTATTCAAAACAGCAAAATATAGATTATATTCATACGGAAGATTTTTTGTCTTTGGATTTGAATAAAGTTTATAAAATAGTTGCAATAGATACGAAAAATGCAGATAGAGTTGAAAAATGGCGTAAATATTTAAAGGAAAAATATCCGAATTTTTATATTGTAAAATCAACTGATTTTTATTGTGAAATTTTAAGTCCTGAAGCAACAAAGGGTTCTGCAGTAAGGTTTTTGCAAGATTATTACGGACTGAAAAAGGAAGAAATTTTGACGATAGGCGATCAGGAAAATGATATAGAATTACTCAAATCAGGCGGTGTTAAAATTGCGATGGGTAATGCAACAGACGAATTGAAAAAATTTGCCGATTATGTTACAGATACAGTAGAAAATGACGGTTTTGTCAAAGCTATTGAAAAGTACGTTATTTAGGAGGTTTTTATGTATAGAGTCGGTTTAGGTTATGATATTCATAAATTGGTTTCCGGTAGAGATTTAATAATCGGCGGGGTAAAAATCCCATTTGATAAAGGTTTGGAAGGACATTCAGATGCGGACGCTCTTTGTCATGCGATTATTGATGCGATGCTCGGTGCAATGAATTTGGGTGATATCGGACAGATTTTCCCTGATACTGACCCGCTTTATAAAGATGCAAACAGTCTTGAATTATTGAAGATAGTTTACAGAAGTGTAAAGGAAAAAGGTTATGAGTTGAGCAATCTTGATTGTAATGTAATTATTCAGGCTCCAAAACTTATGCCTTATATGTCTGAAATTAAAAACACGTTGGCTGATGCACTCGGAGTTAGTGAAAAAGCAGTTTCTGTAAAAGCTAAAACTAATGAAAAAATGGAAGTTGTCGGCGAAAGCAAGGCTGTGAAAGCAAATTGTATTGTTATGATGAAAAGAACAGAGGAAATGTTATGAAATTTTTACATGCAACAATAAGAGTTAAAGATATAGAAAAATCTCTTGCATTTTATGAAGATTTATTGGATATGAATTTGACAGAGCAAATGCGACTTGATGATTGCAATTTGTATTTTTTATCTGATGATGACGGGCAAACTCAAATTGAGCTTGTTGATAATGATGAAACTCCTGCGGGGGGATATTCAAGCGGAGAAAATTTCGGACATTTTGCTTTTGGGACAGAAAATTTAGACGAATTTTATAAAAAAATGCAAAAATATGGCTATGATTGGGAAGAAGCCCCATTTGTTTTAAAAGATTATGATATGAAAATAGCTTTTATAAAAGATCCTGATAATAACATGATTGAAATTATAGAAATTTAGAAAGCTTCCCAAGCATTAACTCTAAAGAACTAATAAAATTGTTTAAAATAGTTCTTTGGAAGGGTGAAAAATGCCCAAAAAAATTGTATTATATTAATATAGACGGGAGTTATTGAAAGGAGAGGAGAAATCCTCGAAATGCTCGTTCTATACACAATGTAGGTCGTTATATCCAGATACTTATTCGGGGTTGCGATAAAGTTTTTGCTTTAAAGCAGGTTTGGTTTAAAATGTAACCACCTGCATTTGTGTTATTAGGGAGGAATGTTTTTTTAATTTGGTTTAAATAAGTAAGGAATATTTATAAAAACACATTCCGTCGCTAACGCACCTGCATAGTGTTTTTTTTAACATTCCTTTATTATTTTAATTCCTTTAACCTGTCTTCTTGCCTTCTTTTATCACGTCATGCTGAACTCGTTTCAGCATCTTTAACTTGCCCTCTTGTCCTCCGAGCTTCCTGCCCTCCGATATGCTACTTATCCTTCCCATTTTTTGGTGTCAAATTTAAAATCTTTTACTTTTATTTTTAAAGATTTTGCATAAGGTTCGAGGTTTTCTAAAATTTGTTGTTTTTGCATTGTCAATTCTTGAGCCACAACAGAGCTTTTGCAGGCTATAATCATTGTGTAATTGGAAGTCATTCCGTAAGGTTTTGAACTTTCTGCAAGTTTTTCTCCGACTATTTTTTTCCAAAAAAGGTATAAATTATTTCTTGTAACGGCTTTTTTAATTTCTTTATCTTCAAGCATTACTTTTACGATTGAGCCGATATCTTCAAAATTTGAATACAGAATTTTTTTAGGCATAAAATTTCCTTTTATGATAAAATAAACAAATGCACAGAATTAATGATATCATAAAAACTTCAAAGAATATTTTGATAATTTCACATGTTAATCCTGATGGGGATACTTTAGGGGCAATGTGTTCTGTTTGGGGGTTTATAAAATCAGAGTATAAAAAACAGGCAAATATGTTGATGCTTGGGAAATTGCCTGCAATTTATGAAAATATTCCATATATAAAATTTGCAAAGAGTATTGAAGATTATGACAAATCGAGAGAATTTGATTTGGTTATAACGGTTGATGTCGCTTCATTAGATAGAATTATTGATGCAAAAATATTTTTTGAAAAAGCAAAATTTACCGTAAATATCGACCATCACGAAACAAACAATCGTTTTGGGGATATTGCACTTGTGAAAGATACAAGTTCGACTTGCGAAGTCTTATTTGATTTTTTTGAAGCAATAGGTTTTAAAATAGATTTGGAGATAGCAACAAGTCTTTATTATGGAATTTTGACTGATACCGGTGGGTTTAGGTTTACAAATACGACTTCAAGAGTATTGGAAATTGCTTCTGAATTATTAAAAAAAGGAGTAAATCCGCAGGAAGTGTTCAAATATTGTTATGAAACTAAATCTAAAGAAATGGTTTTATTACAAAATTATTGTGTTTCAAAGGCTTGTTTTGAGAATAATAACAAAATTGTTTATACTACGATTTATAAAAAAGATATGGAACGATTTGGGGCGAAGGACGAACATACGGACGGAATTGCAGAAACATTGAGAGGAATTATTTCGACAGAAGTTTCTTTTGTGGTAAAAGAAGTTGATGAAAAAATTTGTAAGATATCTATGCGTAGCAAAAATATTGATATAGCAAAGGTTTGCGAACAATTTAACGGTGGCGGGCATAAACATGCGGCAGGTTGTACAATAAAAGCTTCCTGTAAAAATGCGACGGAAAAATTGTTGGAGATTTTGAAGAGGGAAGTCGATTGTTTAGAAGAATAAAAAAATTACCGAGGCATTTAATAAAATCTATTTTGGACAACGATTATTGCGGAATGTCCGCAGAAATGAGTTTTTGGCTTGTTTTAGGAATTTTCCCTTTTATGCTCTTTTTGATGGCTGTTTTTGGCTGGATGGGTAATAAAGAATTTATGAATTCTATTTTACTTTTTTTATCTAATATTATGCCTGCAGATGCGGTAAATTTGATAAAAATTGTACTCAGAGAGGTTATGATTTTTAATAATGCCGATATAATTGCTGTAATTGGGTTTTGCGTAACGATTTTTTTATCAACAAATGCGATTGCAGTTGTTCTTAAAGGTTTAAATAGGGCTTATAAGGTCGAGGAAACTCGTTCTTTTTTATACACTCGAATTCTTTCAATGATTATGGTTTTTATTAATGCTTTGATTTTATTTTTAAGTATGAACTTGATTATATTCGGGAAAATTATTGTAAATTTATTGGTAACTTATGCAGGAATTTCAAAGGCATTTGCCATAACTTTGTTGACTTTAAGATGGCCTGTTTCTTTTATATTTTTGTACTTAATGGCATTTTTACATTATTATATTTTGCCTGATTTGAAAGGCGAAGATTCTTTGAAAAGAAAATCAACACTTCCCGGAACATTTTTCTTTTGCTGTCTTTGGTTAATCGGTTCTTGGGGCTTTTCAATTTATGTAAACAATCTTCAAACTTATAACAGAGTTTACGGAACAATCGGAGCTTTTGCAATGCTTATGGTCTGGATGTATTATACTTCAATCCTTATTTTGATAGGAGGAGAGGTTAATTCTGAGATTTACAACAGGCTTGAAGCAAAAAATAATTCTTCAAGTGATGAAAATTAAGCAAAACAAAAGGTCGTCAACAAAACGACCTTAAAAACCGTGTAGAAAAGGAAGGTGTATAGAAGGTTAGTGTGGTACTATTTCTATGCCACATTTTATAATTTTTATAACATACTTTCTGCCAAATTTTACAAATCTTAATTGTTTTTTTAAAGATACAACATAAATAAAATATGTTAAAAATAAAGGTGAATTTAGGGAAAATTATTTTAAGAAGGCTGCTCCGACAACGCCTGAAAAATCACCGAGTTGAGCTTTTTTAAATTGGATTGATTTTGCAGGAACAGAGAGAGATTTTGTACGAGTTTTTTTGATTGTTTCTTGATAGAAAAAATCAACAGCTTCAATAAGTCCACCACCCAAAATTATAAGTTCAGGATTGATAAAATTAATTATACCGGCGATGCCGCAAGATAGATAATCAGAGGCTTCCAGCACACATTGAGTAACTAATTCATCTTTATTTTCGATGGCTTTTCTAATCATAGAAGAAGAAATCGGTTTGTCGTCTTCGATAAAATCAGAGATTATAGATTTGCAATTTTTTTTAAGTCCGCCAATAATGCGAGTTTCGATTGCAGAACGAGAAGCATAAGCTTCAAG
>CAYYAL010000002.1:32318-34821 GCA_964469445.1 uncultured Muribaculaceae bacterium | reverse complement strand
TGTGAAATTTCAAAAAGTTCATTAATGCCTTCGACAATTTTTTGTAAGATTTTTTTAGAACTTTTTTTACTTTTTTTCTTAACGGAAAAGCAAACCTCGCCATTATTCCTGTTAACGAGTGCTGTAAGAATTTTTGTTCCGCCTAAATCAATTCCTATTGAATAGTTTTTTTCCATAAGAATATTATAACTTAAAAAATATGACTTTTAAAAAAAAATTCTTAAATTGATAGTGGAAAACTAATACGTATGTATGAAATTTTATAAGGAAGATTAAACAAAAGGTGTAAAAAACCGATAGTTTAAACAGGAAAGTAAATAAAAAGAAGGGGCAGTTGCAGGGTGTACAATACTCTAAATCCGGTAAATTCATATAATAATCAGGGTTTTGTTCGAAAAAATCAAGACGATGAAGAGCAACAGCAACAAAATTCTTCACGTTCACGCAGGCAAGTTCAGAGAGAATTACCTGCCAGATTAAGGAATAATGACGATAACTCCGGCAACGGCGGTCAACGTAAACCGGGGACAGTTCAGACTATTGTTGAAGATACCGGTTCTTCCAGAAATAATCAATTAAAGAGTGTTCAGAATAGAAGTTTGCAGGTTGTAAGCAGTCAAACAACGCCTATTAACAGAGGAAATACAATAGCTCCGCAAGTAAATGTTGTGCCAAAACAAAATGTTGCAATGCAAAATACAGTAGAA
Organism: uncultured Muribaculaceae bacterium; assembly: GCA_964469445.1. Taxonomy (GTDB): domain Bacteria; phylum Cyanobacteriota; class Vampirovibrionia; order Gastranaerophilales; family Gastranaerophilaceae; genus CAYYAL01. The sequence goes on along the minus strand of CAYYAL010000002.1, from coordinate 34,114 downwards.
CAAAATGTTACAGCTCAAAATACGGTTCAAAATGCAAATCAAACTAATGCGACAAAAAATACGACAAATGCTCAAAATGTAACTCCTCAAAAGCCAAATGCAAATATAAATATTGCACAAATTTTAAAGGATTTCAGAAAAACTACCGCAGCAATAGGTGCTCCGGATTCTTTGGTTGAAGAAGTCGAAGGTTATCTATCTTTGATTGAAACTACAACTAAAAAAGACCAACCTAATGTTCAAATTGTTAAAGCAAATTTAAAAACAGCGTCAACTCTTTTAGATGAATATATTTCAAAAACTCTTGAAAAGCAGTCAAAAGTTGTTAATAATTGGATTGAGGCATTATTCTTACAAAAAGTTGATTATAAATTTGATGACGGAATTGTTAATACACAATTATTAGTTCAATTCCCTGATAATGAAACAGAAACAGAAACAGAAGAAATTATAGAAGAAACGGTTCAAGAAGAACCGGTTATTAAGCAAGAAACGAAAACAAAAACATCAGGTTCTTATTTTGTTCCGAGCGATGAACAGTTGAAAAAGTTATTTTTGAATGCAAAAAGATTGAATTATGCAAATAAAACAAAAGATGCAATGGAAGTTTTCAAAAAAGCTTTAAAAAGAGCGATTGATGTAGGTGATTTGAATACACAATCATTAATAAGATATGAAATGGCTCAAATTTTCGATAAAAATGATTATCTTTCTCAAGCTTTGACAAATTATAACAAATCAACTCAAACCACAGATGATAATAATTTGAAAACAAAAGCATATTATTCAATGGGACAGATTTATGACGATGTTTCACAGTTTGAAGTCGCAATGGATCATTATATGACATCAATTTCTTATGCGGGCGAAGCCGATAATTTGCCTGCTCAATCAACTGCACTTACTAAAATCGGAAATATGTTTACCGATAAGTATGACGAAACGGCTTTTAATTATTACGGAGAAGCTTCTTTATTATCAAAAGAAACTGATAATTATAAGGTAAGAGGATATGTTTCATCAAATATAGGTGATGCTCAAGCTCAATTTTTAAATCCAAAAGAGGCAATGGCATCTTATGCTGATGCAATAGGTGAATATTCAAAATTGGATTCTCCGATAAAACTTGCGGTAACTTATAAAAAAGCTGCGGAACTTATGGAAGATAAAAATCCTGAAAAAGCTAAAAATCTTTATAAAAAAGCATTATCATTTGCCAGAAAAACTGATAAAGTTTCGCTTATGGCACAGCTTAATGAAAAAGTTAAAACGGTTTAGTTAATATTTCGTAATAAATAAGCAATTTTTTGTGAAAAAAAATCTTTATATATGTAAGGGTACATACATTAAGGGTAAATTTTCACAAGGGGAAACGCAATGGGATTAGGTCCAAAAGATAGGATTGACCATTTATTGGTTAAAAAATATGCGAAAGAACAAGTCGATAATCATACGGATTTAACTTCGATGATAGATGCAGACAAAATGATGGATGCAATGAATGATTATGCGACGATGTATAAAAATATGAATGCTTTAAATATGAAATTAAAAGCGGTTTGTTATGGTGTTAATTCAATGGCTGCAAAATATAGAAGATCTATTAGTGCAGCGTAGAGAGATTAAAAAATTGTGTGGTTAGAAGAGGCGTCGGGAAATTCTTTCCCGACGCCTCTTAGGTTTTTCGTGTAAATATTTTTATTTGGACTTATATTATTAAGCGGAAAACATTCACACTCAAAACCCACTTCGCCTGCAAGGCATGTCTACGCAGGGTTTTTCGTGTAAATATTTTC
>CAYYAL010000002.1:29250-32218 GCA_964469445.1 uncultured Muribaculaceae bacterium | reverse complement strand
CCATTATGGGCTACTGGTAAACATTTATTCTTGATGTTAAAATAATTCTAAAATTGAGGATTATTTATGAAAAAATTTATACTTTTATTGGCGGTTCTGTTTCTCGGAAACATTAGTTTTGCATTTGATGTTAATGTTTATAAATTAGATAACGGGCATACTGTTATTATAAAAGAGGTTAAGACAAATCCTATTGTTACCATAGATACTTGGATAAATGCAGGTTCTGTGAATGAAACTGATAAAAACAACGGGGTTGCACATTTTCTTGAGCATTTATTTTTTAAAGGAACCAAAAAATATCCGGCAGGCTCTTTCGACAAAATCCTTGAAACCAAAGGTGCGATAACAAATGCAGGCACAAGCAAAGATTTTACGCATTATTACATAACAATTCCGTCTAAATATTTTAAACTTGCGATGGAACTTCATTCTGATATGTTATTAAATCCGATGTTACCTCGAAAAGAGTTGGAAATGGAGCGAAAAGTTGTATTGGAAGAAATTGCTAAAGACGAAGGTAATCCGCAAACAACTTTATACAAAAATTTGAATAAAATGCTTTATAAAAATCATCCTTACAAAAGAGAAGTTATCGGAAAACGAGAAGTTATTGAAAATATTACAAGAGAAGAAATTTTACAATTTTACAAAGATAATTACGTTCCGCAAAATATGTTTACGATAATTGTCGGAGATGTTGATACTAAAGAAGCTTTAGCGTTTGCGGAAGAATATTTTGGGCAAAATCAGAAAGTTAAAACGGTTAAGAAAAAATATCCAAAGGAAATTAAGCCTTTATTTTCAACTTTTAAAAAAAATATAGAATATATGGATGTACAATCAGGATATATGGTGCTTTCGTATCCTTCTGTAACAGGTGATAAACGTGATACTTATGCACTTGATATCTTAGCAACTATTCTGGGTGATGGAAAATCAAGTATTTTAAATCAAAAAATAAAAGAACAAATGCAACTTGCTACATCAATAAGCGTTGCTAATGTGAATTATCGAGATGACGGAAAATTTATTGTTACAGCTACATATTCGCCTGATAATTTAGAGAAATTGGAAAGAGCAATTCAAGATGAAATTGAAGAAGTTCAAAGGCATGGAATTACTCAACAGCAACTTGAAAAAGCTAAAAATATAGTTAAGCAAGATACTTATTATGCCAGAGAATCTATTTCAAATATAGCGTCCGAAGTCGGTTATAACATGGCAATTTTCGGAGATATAAAATATTATGATAATTATTTAAGCCAAATTGATAAGGTTAAATTATTAGATGTAAAGTTTGTTGCAAATAAGTATTTGGTGAGAAATAGAGCGGTACAATCAGTTATTTTGCCTAAGATAATAAGAGAAAAAGCTAATCAAAATATTGTAAAAAAAGAATATAAGTCTGAATTAATTTTGCAAAAAGGTGATGTTAAAAAATATAAGTTGGAAAACGGAGCTGAATTATTAGTAAATCAAAATAATGTTAACGATATTGTCGCAATAAGCATTTTGGCGAAAGGCGGAAATCTTACGGAAAAAATTCCGGGGACTGCTTTTTTAATGTCAAAAGTTATGTTAAAAGGAACGAGTAAATATTCTGCGGTGGAACTTGCTCAATTATTAGAAGAAAATGGTATAAAAATTGTGCCTTCTGCGTTATCAGATTATTTTGAAGTAAATGTTTTAACGCCTAAAAATCAAGTTGTAAAAACCTTGGATATTCTTGAAGAAATTTTTAATAATGCGACTTTTGATGATTATGAAATTGAAAAAGAGAGAGCTAATAAGTTAAGTACGATAAAGCGTTCCAAAGATTATCCTTTAAATATTGCTTTAGATGAATATAAAACGATTATTTTTGAGAATTCTACGTATTCTTATAGTAATAAAATTCTTGAAAAATCAATGTTATTGGTAGAAAAAGATGATATTTTAAAATATTATAATACGGCCTTTTCTCCTGAAAATATTGTAATTTCTGTTAACGGAAATATTGATGACAAACTTTTTGCAAATAGATTTACGGATATTTTTTCTAAGGGTGGTAAAAAAATTGAGTATAATTCTTATATAAATAAAATTCCGTTTAATAAAAATATAAAAAAGGTTGTAAAACATGTTCCGAAAACGAAGACATCTTGGCTTGTTTTAGGATATCCGACTTGTGGAATTGAAAATCAAAAAGATTATGTAACTTTGCAAATAATTGATACTATAATGGGTTCAGGCATGAGTTCAAGATTGTTTATGGATTTGAGAAATCAAGAAGGTTTGGCTTATCAAGTGGGCTCAAGTTATTCCCCAAAAGTTTTGGCAGGAAGTTTTATCTTGTATATAGGCACAAATCCTCAAACTTTGGAACATTCTAAAAAGAAAATGTTAGATGAGGTTTTGAGAATAAAACGAGAGTTTGTTAGCGATAAAGAATTGAATGAAGCTAAAGAAAAGTTATTCGGAAATTATGTTTTATCACAGGAAACAAATTTGGAAAAGGCTTATACGCTTGCTAAATATGAGATTACAGATAGGGGTTTTGATTATAAACAAAAATATTTTGAGTTGATTAATTCAGTAACTGCATCTGATGTAATTAATGTCGCAAATAAGTATTTTAATGAAAATTATGTATTGTCGATAGTGGAGCCTTAATAATGATTAAAGACGAATTAAAAAATATAGAAAAATACGAAAATTTACCAGAAAATTTAAAAATTGCATTTAGTTTTCTGCAGAATAACGATTTGAAAAGTTTTGAAAATGGTAGGTATGAAATAAAAGGCGATGAAATTTTTGCGATTGTGCAAGACTATCATACAAAATCTGTCGAAGGTGCGAAGTTTGAGGTGCATAAAAAATATACAGATATTCAATATATGATAAAAGGTTCTGAATTGATGGGATTTGCGGATATAAATAAATTTTCTTATGCAAAAAATTTTGAAAATGATATTGAATTTTTAAC
>CAYYAL010000002.1:23958-29150 GCA_964469445.1 uncultured Muribaculaceae bacterium | reverse complement strand
ATATAAATAAATTTTCTTATGCAAAAAATTTTGAAAATGATATTGAATTTTTAACCCCGAAAGAGGGATTTAAGACAAATTTTTTGCAAGTAAAAGAAGGGGAATTTGTGGTGTTTACGCCACAAGATGCACATTTGCCTTCAATCGGTGAAGACGAGCATTATGTAAAAAAAGTTGTTGTGAAACTAAAGGGGTAAAAATTATAATAAAAGGAAAATATTTCCTCTCAAACCCACTTCGACTGCAAGCCATGTCTACGCAGGGTTTTTCGAGTAAACATTTTTCTTTAACTGACTTTTTTGCAAAAGAAAGAATAATAACGAAAAACACATTCCGTCGCTATCGCATGCTCCTGTGGGCTTCGGGCTATCGCCCTGCAGTCCTACGTCGCCATTGTTCAGTTTCGCCTTCCAAAGCCTTGTCCTCCGACAAGTCTTTTCAGGCTTTACTCTCAGCTAACGCAAATTACATAGTGTTTTCTTAAATAATTATTTCTTTTAATTTGCTTTTCTGTCTTCTTGTCTAATACTCATGTCATGCTGAATTTATTTCAGCATCTCCGGCAACGAGATTCTGAACATTGACGATAATTGTAAAGCCTTAACGCTTGTAGTTTCAGAATGACATGGGTTGTTGCTTGTTTTCCTGCCCTCTATCTTGACGGATTTTCGGGGTGAATGGTATAATTGTTTTATCAAACGCAAGCTTTAAATTTTGTTCTTGAAATATAGAAAGGACAAAATTATGTCAAAAGTATCAACCCCTACTTTTCCGCAATATGCCGGCGGAACGGTGTCTATTAACGATGAAGAAAAAGCTACAAGCAAGCTTTCGGCAGGTAAATTATTGTCAAATTATCAGATGAATGATTATGAAAAAGCAATTTATGATTATTCTCAGAAAACATTGGCAGAATTACTTCCGCAATTGAATAACTTTTCAGCTTCAACCTTAAGTGATTTGCAGTCGCAGTTGAATGCGTATAAATCAAACGGAACTAATGCTATTAATCAAATTTACAACCCTATGATAAATAATTTGAAAAATGATATCGCTTCAAGGTTTGGAAATTTAGACAATTCAATGTTTATGAATAATTTGAATAATATTGAAGGCAAAAGAGCTGATGCGGTAAGTTCTTTTGCTCAAGATGTTATGGCAAGACAAAGTGAATTGTTGAATGAGGAGATGGCAAGAAGATATACACTTGCGGATTTTTTAGGGACAATGCAATCCTTACCTTTGCAAAATGCCACCTCATTGTTGAATTTAGCACTAAATGGTAGCAATAGCATAAATAGTTATAATACTAATTTGTACAATTCTCTTTATAAACAGTATTTGCAAAATATGCAATCTACAAGCGGTCTTGGAAACAATGCGTTGAGCCTTTTAGGTGCATTAAGCGGCGGAACTTCTTCTTTTCTTTTATAAATCAGAATAAAAGGACAAGTTTTGTTAAGGCTGGAGCGAGGCGGGATTTCGTTTAAACGAAATCCCGCCTCTTTTTTTTGAAATTTACACCATAAGAATGATGTCAAGAAATTTATATCCTATAAAATTGATATATACGACTTTTGGGGAAAGTTGATGTACCAAGAAAGAGACGGAAGTTCTTATAAAAATATTAAGAGACTTTCAGACGAAGAATTAGAGACACTGTGGGGTGATTATTTTAAAAATCGGACGGATAAAAAAGTTCGAGACAGCCTTATAGTGCAATATATTTATCTGATAAGATACGTAGTCGGGCGTGTTAAAGTTTCACTTCCGCCTACATTTACCGATGAAGATATTTCCAGCTACGGTGTAGAAGGGCTTATTGATGCTATCGAAAAATATTCTCCTGATAAAGGTGCAAGGTTTGAAACTTACGCTTTGATGAGAATTCGTGGAAATATTATTGATAAAATTCGCTCACAAGATTTCTTGCCAAGAAGTGCCAGAAAAAAAATTAAAGATATAAAAGTTGCTCAAGAAGCGTTAAGACAAAAATTGGGTAGAATGCCGACCTCAAAAGAATTGAGCGAATTTCTCGATATTGAACCCGAAAAAATCGACGCAATTTTGGCTGATGATACCAGTATAATGTCAATTTATGATAAAAGAGGAACTTCTGACGATAGCATTGAAATTGTCGATACAATTCAAGATACAAGAAAATTAACTCCTGAAGAGCAGTATGAAGAAAAAGATGTTAAAAAAGAATTGGAAATTGCTTTAAAACGCTTGCCTGAACGTGAAAGAATGATTTTGGTGCTTTACTATCATGAAAATATGACGCTTAAAGAAATCGGAGAAACAATTGAGGTTTCTGAATCTCGGGTTTGTCAGCTTCACGCACAAGGTATTATGAAATTGAAAAATATTTTGAGTGAAGGTCGTCAACAACGTATGAAAAAAAGTATAATTTAGTTTATTAAATAAGCGTTACAATTATTTGCAATTTATTTCTGTTTGGATTAATATAAAAATTGAGGGGAATGTGAAGAAAACACATTCTTTTTTATAGGAAGATTTTATACTAAACAAAGGAATAAAAAAATGGGAATCAAAGGTAGAGTAGACAAAATGGTAGTTCTTGCTTGTGAAGATTGCAAGGAAAGAAATTATACAACCATAAAAAACAAAAAAAATTCTAAAGAAAGAATGGAATTAAAAAAATATTGTCCTAGATGTAAGCAACATACAGTACATAAGGAAACAAAATAAGTTTTAAGGGCAAAAAATCTTAAGATTTTTTGCCCTTAAAAAACCAAAACCGACAGGAATGGCAATTAAATAAATGTCTTTTTGGGTGGAGTTAAAACTTAAAGCCTATCGGATAGATGACAATCAAATAAGCGTCCTTAGTTCAGTTGGGGGGTAAATGAAAAGTTCTACCAACTGAAAAATCGCAGGACAAATGACAATTAAGTAAGCGTCCTTAGTTCAGTTGGTAGAACGTCGGTCTCCAAAACCGGATGTCGAGGGTTCAAGTCCTTCAGGGCGCGATTTAACAGAAAAGTAAAGAAGAATGAACGACAAAATTAACAAAATAATAAGTGATATAAAAATATATTTTAAAGGAGTGAAGTCCGAATGGGGAAAAATCACTTGGCCTGAACGTAAACAAGTATTTGCAGAAACTTTGTTTGTAATTGTAATTGTATTTGTATTTACAGTGATGGTTTATCTTATGGACCTCATTTTTAAAGGTATATTAGGATTTATTCCAAGATAAAGGGAAAGATGAATATGAAGAAAGCTCAAGATTTAGATTTAGAAGAAAATTTAGGCGTAAACGAAGTTGAAACAGAAACTCAGGAGGCTGTTTTATCGGAAGAAACAAGCGGAGAAGTTGCACCTAAACAAAAAAGCAAGGAAAAACGTTGGTATATAGTTCATGTTTATTCAGGACATGAAAACAAGGTTAAAGTTAATCTTGAAAAACGTATTGAACACATGAATATGGGCGAAAAGATTTTCAGAGTTGAAGTTCCGCAAAAGACAGTCACACAAATCAAAAGTGGAAGAAAACAAGAAAAAGAAGAAAAAATATTTCCGGGCTATGTTCTTGTTGAAATGATAATGGACGAAGACAGCTGGTATGCAGTAAGACATACAGCCGGTGTTACAAAGTTCGTAGGTTCTGCAAAACGTCCAATTCCTGCAAGAGAAAGCGAAATTAAAAAGATTATTCAACGTTCAACAACTCAAACTCAAAAAGTTGAACTTGATGTTAAAGTCGGTGATAAGGTTAGAATTGTTTCAGGTCCGTTTGCTGATTTCGTTGGGGATATTACAGAAGTTTATCCTGACAAGTCAAAATTAAGAGCAAATGTTTCAATCTTTGGACGTGAAACGCCTGTCGAACTTGAATACAAACAAATTCAAAAATTGTAATAAAATAAAGAAACTGTGGAAGGGTTAATCCCGTTATTACCACGAAAGGAGAAATAAAATGGCAAAAAAAGTAGTAGGAAAAATCAAGCTTCAAATTGAAGCAGGAAAGGCAAATCCATCACCACCTGTTGGACCTGCATTAGGACAACACGGTGTTAATATTATGGATTTTTGTAAGCAATTTAATGCACAAACAGAATCTCAAGCAGGTTATATAATTCCTGTTGTTATAGATGTTTATGAAGATAGAAGTTTTTCTTTTATCACAAAATCACCGCCGGCTGCTGTATTAATTAAGAAAACTCTTGATTTGAAAAGTGGTTCAGCAACTCCTAATAAGGATAAAAAAGGTGAAATTACTCAAGCACAATTAGAAGAAATTGCAAAAACTAAGATGAATGATTTGAATGCAACTTCTCTTGAAGCTGCTGTTGAAATGATTAAGGGAACTTGTCGTTCAATGGGCGTTACTGTAGCTAAGTAGTTGATAAAAATATTTTATTAATTATTTGACAATGTGGAAGGTTGAAAACCGTTATTACCACAGAAAGAAGGAAAAATGGGAAAATTAACTAAAAAACAACAAAAAATAGCAACTATGTTGGAAGGGTTTGAACAACCTGCTCCGGCTGTAGAAGCGTTAAAAAAATTACAAGAAATTTCTAAAGAAGTTTCTAAATTTGATGAAACAGTTGAATGTCATATGAGATTAGGTATTGATGTAAAACATGCTGACCAACAAGTTCGTTCAACAACAGTATTGCCTGCAGGTTTAGGTAAAGAAATCAGAGTTTGTGTTATTGCAAAAGGGACTAAAGCAACTGAAGCAAAACAAGCAGGAGCTGATGAAGCAGGAGCAGAAGAAGTTATTGAAAAAATCGAAAAAGGTTGGTTTGAATTCGATACATTGATTGCAACTCCTGATTGTATGGGTATGTTAGGAAAACTCGGTAGAGTTTTGGGACCTAAAGGTTTGATGCCTAACCCTAAAACAGGAACTGTAACTCTTGATGTTGCTGTTGCTGTTAAAGATGCAAAAGCAGGTAAGGTTGAATTCAGAGCTGATAAACAAGGTATGATTCACTGTCCTATCGGTAAAGTTAAATTTGATATTACTGATTTGGCAAAGAATTTTGCAACTTTGGCGGAAGCTATTTTGAAGGCAAAACCATCATCTGCTAAAGGAACTTATGTAAAATCAGTTTACTTGACGACAACTATGGGGCCAAGTATTAAATTAGATCAAAAAGCTTTAGCTACAGAAGTTAAAGAAATTTTGTAATTTAGGTATAAAGAAGGCGGAGTTT
>CAYYAL010000002.1:6141-23858 GCA_964469445.1 uncultured Muribaculaceae bacterium | reverse complement strand
TTTAGCTATCAAGCGATTTCATTCCGACTTTTATTTTTGAGGCAAAGTTTTTTTCCAATTTTTGTGTCAACTCATTTGAACAATTTACCCAAAACAGAGATGAAGTTAAAATTTTTGCATTGCTTTCATCATCTTCTTTAACCTTAAACATTACAGGGTCGGAGCCGTTAAATTGATATAAAACATCTTTCATTGCAACAAGTTCTTCATAAGAAATTTCATCTAAAAGTTCAATTGTTAAAATATTAGCATTTTCTATCGGTCTAACTGTTTCCAAGATAATATTGGCGTTTTCACCTTCTTTTCGTTGAAGTTTTCCGCAGATTATAACCTTAGATTCTGCTTGAAGCATCAAATCGTATTCTACAAATTTTTTAGGGAAACAGACAACTTCAATTCTTCCTGACAAATCTTCTATATTAATTATTTTCAAAAATTTAGTTGGATCTTTTTTAGTCGGAATTGTTCTTGTACTAGTTATAAGTCCACAGATTGTAATTATTTTATCACTTGGAACTTCTTTTAAGTCTGAAATTTTGTGAGTTGTTAAAAACGGTAATTTATCTCTGATGCTTGAAAGCGGGTGAGATGTAACGTAAAATCCCAAAAATTCTTTTTCAAAAGTTTGTAATTGTTTATCATCAAATTCTTCATCGCTTCCTGCAAGTTGAAAAGTTTGGTTAGCAAATTCATCATCTTCGTCCAGTGTATCAAATAAACTCCCTTGACCGAGTTCTCTGTTTTTAGCTTCTCTGTTAGCTGTTCCGACGATATATTCAAGGTTTTCCAAAAGTTGTTTTCTGCTTTTTTCGATATTTGAGAAAGCACCTGCTTTGACAAGTCCTTCCATAACTTTTTTGTTAGTGCATTTTGAATCAACTCTTTTGCAAAAATCATAGATGGATTTGAATTCACCGTTCTTCTCACGTTCTTCAATAATGGCTTCAATAACGACTTCGCCGACTTGCTTGATGGAATTTAATCCAAATCTTATTGTGTTTTCATCGGGATAAAATTCAGAGAAAGATTTATTTATATCAGGAGGAAGAACTTTAATACCGTATTTTTGAGCTTGTTCAATATAAGATTGAGTTTTTTCCTGATCGCCTGCAACGCTTGAAAGTAAGGCTGAAAGATATTCAATCGGATAATGAGCTTTAAGATAAGCAGTTTGATAAGCGACGAATGCATAAGCTGCGGAATGCGAACGGTTGAAACAATATTTCGCAAAACTTTCTATTTGTTCAAATAAATCAGAGGCTGCTTTTGCACTCATGCCGTTTTCGCCTGAACCTTGAATGAATTTTTCTTTTTGTTTTGCCATTTCTTCAAGCTTCTTTTTACCCATCATACGACGGACGCTGTCAGCTTGACCAAGAGAATAACCTGCAAGTGTTTGGAAAATTTGCATAATTTGTTCTTGATAAACAATTGTTCCGTAAGTATCTTTCAAGACACTTTCCAAAAGGGGGTGAGCATAAGTGATTTTTTGACGTCCGTGTTTTCTTTCAACGAAGTCCTTAATCATTCCCGATTCCAATGGTCCCGGACGGAATAGAGCAACTAACGCACCTAAATCTTCAAAAACATTTGGTTTTAAATCACGTACAAGCTTTTTCATACCGGAGGATTCCAACTGAAAAACTCCGTCAGTTTCGCCTTTTGTAATCATTTCATAGACTTCTTTGTCATCAAGCGGTATTTTATTAATTTCTAAATCTACATTTTGACGTTTTTTGATTAATTTCAATGTTTTATCAATAATTGTAAGGTTTCTTAACCCCAAAAAGTCCATTTTCAGAAGTCCGAGTTTTTCCAAATCAGCCATAGGATATTCTGTAATTATAATTCCTTCTTTAGAGGGTTGAACCGGAACGATTTCATTCAGTGGTTTATGGGAAATTATAACACCTGCGGCGTGTGTTCCTATATTGTTTTTAATTCCTTCAATAGATTTTGCCATATCGACAAGACTTTTAATTTGCGGGTCATTGTCATAAAGATTTTTAAGTTCCATTCCGTCAACCATTGCGTCATCAATTTTTGAGCCCGGATTTGGTGGAATTAGGGTTGTAAGTTTGTTGCTTTCTGCAAACGGAATGTCAAAAACTCTTGCAACTCCTTTTATAGCAGCTTTTGCAGCATAAGTTCCGAAGGTTATGATTTGGCAAACTTTATCGGCTCCGTATTTTTTTGTAACGTAATCAATTACTTCGCCTCTTCTTTCGATGCAGAAATCTATATCGACATCGGGCATGCTTATACGTTCTGGGTTCAAAAATCTTTCAAACAAGAGATTGTGTCTTATCGGGTCAAGGTCTGTAATTCCTAATGAATAAGCAACTACACTTCCTGCCGCCGAACCTCTCCCGGGACCGACAGGAATTCCGCTTGTCTTTGCAAAGTTTATGAAATCCCATGTTATTAAGAAATAAGCACTGAAGCCCATTTGTTCAATAACGCCCAATTCATATTTTGCTCTTTTTGCTATTTCGGGTGTTATTTCGTCATAACGTTCTTTTAAACCTTCTTGAACCTTAAAATTTAAGTAACTTTCTATTGTATGAGGTTTTGGCACTTCAAAATAAGGCAGAGGACTGTTTCCGAATTCAATTATAAGATGGCATTTTTCGGCAATTTCGACTGTATTTGCAATTGCTGTTTCAAAAGTTTCCGCATCAAGCCATCTGAATGCATCTCTTAATTCACTTACTGTTTTTATGTAAAATTCATTGTTTGAAAAATGCATACGATTTGGGTCGGCTTTTAGTGAATTTGTTTGTAAGCATAATAATGTATCGTGTGCGTCCGCATCTTCTTTTTTTAAATAGTGAGAATCATTTGTTATTACTAATTTTATATCTAATTCTTTTGCAATTCTTATTAATTCAGGGTTTGAACGTTTTTGCTCGTCAAGCCCGTGGTCTTGAAGTTCTATATAATAATCTTCTTTAAATAGTGCTTTATATTGGGTTGCAATTTCACGAGCTTTTTTTAATTCTTTTTTTAAAATAGCTTGAGCAAGTTCTCCTTGAATGCAGGCTGAAAGGCAGATTAAACCTTCTGAATATTGCTTCAAAAGTTCAAAATTTATTCTTGGTTTGTAATAAAATCCGTCGCAATGAGCTATTGACACAAGTTTTACTAAATTTGCATAACCTATTTTATCTTTTGCTATTAAAACTAAGTGATGTAATTTTGTTTTTGTAGCAACTTTTTCGGATATTTCTCCGTCATAAATATAAAATTCGCAACCAATAAGTGGTTTTATTCCAAGATCTTTCGCTGTTCTGTAAAAATCAATTGCTCCATACATAACACCATGGTCTGTTATTGCAACGGCAGGCATGTTATTTTCCACAGCAAAACGGCAATATTCTCCTAATCTGATTGCCCCGTCAAGTAAAGAATATTCGCTGTGAATATGTAATGGTACGTATTGTGTTTGTGTCATTTTATAATTTTAACAAAAACAATATCTAATGATTGTAAACTATTGTTAAAGTTCTACTTTAGAAATATCTACAAGCTCTTTTAATTCAATTTTTAGAGCATTTGCAATTGAAAATAAGGTATCAATTGAAGCAACGCTTTCGCCTCTTTCAATCGCTCCGACGGAATTTTTATTCAAATCGGCTAAGTCAGCAAATTTTTCTTGAGAAAGCCCCAATTTTGTTCTTTCAATTTTTATTTTTAAACCCAATTTTTTGATAAAATAAACATTTTTACTATTCATAATACCTATTATTCTAGTTTATTGACAAATTTAATTCAACATAGTATACTAGTTCAAAAAGCCATAGGAATGTTTAAATATGAAAATAAATAGTGAACTTGAGATTTTAATATTAGAAATTTCTCTTTTACATGAAGTACTTGAGAATAGTTTAAAATATAGGCAATTTGATGAAGGATACAATTGTGCCGAAGCTTTTTTATGTGAAGAAATGAGCAAAAAATTTGAGAAAATATTTAGACTTTTTTAAATTATATTATTCTTCTCGTCAACTAATACAATATTTGGCTTAAGTCCTGAAATTTCTTTTTCATCAAAATATCCGTAAGAAACAATTATTATTTTATCTCCGACTTGAGCTTTTCTTGCGGCAGCTCCGTTTATACAAATATTTCTTGAACCTTTTTCGCCTTTAATTACGTAAGTTTGAAATCTTTCACCGTTATTGATGTTCAATATATCAACTTTTTGCCATTCTTTTATGTCAGATGCAAGCATTAAATTTTCATCAAGCGTGATTGAGCCGACATATTCTAAGTTTGCTTCCGTAACTGTAGCTCTGTGTATCTTTGATTTTAAAAATTCTAATAACATTTTTAAATCCTTTTTTATTAATATTTTAGCTCAAACATGTTTTTAATAAAGCGATAAGTGCTGTAAAAAAATACTGTAAATACATGCTTTTATATGTGAAGTTTATTTTTTTACAGCACTTATCGCTTTATTTCTATTAATCTATAAAATATTTGTAAATATTTGTAAACAAGTTTGAAAAAATCCTAAAGATAATTAAAAAATATGTCGATAGCTTTCTTGTGAAATTAATTAATCAAAGGAGAAATCATTATGGCATTGGATGGAGCAAAATTTGACCCGTTAAAAGGTTCATACAAGTTTGGTAAGAAGGAAGCGGAAAAAGATGAAAAGAAACCTGAAGAGAAAGAACAAGTTTCTCCTCAAGTTCAAAGAAAAGAAGTAGAGCCGGAAAAAGTTTTAGATTATATGGCAGCATGGGCAAATCCTGTCGCACCTAAGACTATTAATCCGTCAAAACATGTTGATTCGGCAAGCGAAGCTCGTATCGCTGAAATGATGGCTCGTTTTGAAAAAGAAGTTGAAGCAAGAGCTGATGTTATTAGAGATGAATTTCCTCAAGCATCTGCAGCGGCTGTTCAAGCTTTAGCTTTAAAACAAGTAGAAACATTGATTTAGATTTTAACTTCCCGATTAATTAACCTTCACTTACACTTTTAAAAGAAGGCGGATTTTTTCAAAAATCCGCCTTCTTTTAATTAAATAAGATAATTTTTTAATAAATTCAAATCTGATTGCGTTGTGATTTTTATATTTGAATAATCGCCTTCAATTATATAAACATCAAATTCATTTTCTAACATGCTTGCATCATCGGTGAAATTTTCTCCTATCATTTTTTCGTGGGCATTTTTTATCAAGTTATACTCAAAAGCTTGAGGAGTTTGGGTGTTGTAGAGCCAAGTTCTATCGATGGTTTTTTCTATTTTTAAATTTTCATCAACTTTTTTAATTGTGTCAGTTGTTTTTACAGCAACAGTTAAGGCTTTTTTTATTTTAACTTCTTCAATACATTTTTGAATAATTTCTTTTGATATCAAGGGTCTTGCCCCATCATGAATTAAAACATAATCACAATTTTCACAAGTTTTCAGTGCGTTAAAAACAGATTGTTGACGAGTGTTTCCACCTTCTATAATTTTTATTTTTGAATTATTTACGAAAATATTTTTTATTTCATTTATACAAGAAATATTTGCAGGAATTATTATTTCATCAATTTCTTTAAAATTCAGAAAAGCATTAACGGAATATTCAATAATAAATTTTTCGTTAATTTTTTCAAACAATTTGTTTTTGCCGTATCTGGAAGAAGTTCCGCCTGCGGTGATTATAGCTTTCATAACTGCTCCTTTTTAAAATGGTCAAATGATTTTTCTGCCATAAGTTTTTTATCAATAATTTTATTATTTATTTTAAGTTTCTGACCTTTTTTTGTAACTTTGCCGATTATAGTATAAATATTTTTATTTATTTTATTTAAGTCTTTTGGCGAAATGCTTGCAACAAGTTTGTAATCTTCTCCGCCGAAAAGTACAATATCTTTAAAATTTTGAGGATAAAGTTTTTTTAAACTTTTATCAAACGGAATTAAGTTAAAATCTGTTTCAATTTGAACGTCGCTTGCTTTTGAAATTTTAAATAAGGCATCGGCAAGACCGTCAGAAGTGTCCATCATTGCATATCTTTTCGCATTTTTAGAAATATTTTCGGCAAAAGATTTATCCAAAATCGGTTTTAAATGAGCGTTTATAAATTTTTTCGGCGTTGTTTTATTTTGAAAAAGTAAATCTAATCCGGCTTTAGAAGAACCATGTTCTCCTGAAACTATTATAAAATCGCCGATTTTAGCATTTTTCCTTGAAGATATATTTTTATTTTTACGAATTCCGATTGCACAAATTGATATAAAAATTTTATCAGAACCTGTTATATCTCCACCCACGACTTTAATTTCTTTTCCGCAAGCTTCATTTATTCCTAAATAAAAATCTTTCACCCATTTTTTATCTATATTTTCAGGCAAAGAAAGTGAAATCGTTAAATATTTTGGAGTTGCACCGGAGGCGTAAATGTCGCTTAAATTTACGATTATAGATTTGTAGCCGATTTCTTTTGCTGTTGCAAAATTTCTTGAAAAATGTATGTTTTCCACAAGGCTATCTTGCGAAATAACTATTCCTAAATCCTTTAAATAGGCACAATCGTCTCCGATATATTTGTTATCGGGTAAGACTTTTTTTATTAATTCGATTAATTCTATCTCTTTCATTTTCATATTTTAACAAAAAAATATAATCCTTTTTGCTATTTTTAATTTTTGTATATACGTAAATAATGATATTGATACCAAAATGGACAAGGAAAATGAAAATACCTGAATATATTAATTTAATAAAAGAAAAAATAGATATTGCTCATCAAAAAGCGAAAAATCCTTTTATGGATAGAGATATTTTTGATAAAACTATGGGCAGAACTTCTGATACGTACGAAAAACCATTATATACAACAATTGTATGGGTTGAACAACCTGAGGAGAAAAATATTTTTAAATATTAATTTATTTTGAATTCTTACTTTGCATAATTTGCGGGTGATTGGAATTTGATAGAATAATTTCCTGATATTCAGCTTTATCGATATTTAAGCTTTTAATCTTAACTTCGAATTTTTTGTTTTTTTTCTTATCATTTTTCAAAATATACCAGCCTTGCTATTATTTTTTTGATTTGTCCGCAAGTTCGCTGTCAAGTCTTAAAAATACAGGTGAAATTTCTTCTTTTGAAATTAATTTACCTATTTTAAGATTGTTTAATCCTAAATTATCAAGTTTTGTCGTTAAATCAAAACTCAATTGAGTAGCCATTTTTTGAGCGATATTTGGACAATAAGGATAAATTAGAGAAGATACAACACACATTATTTCTAAAACTGTTTTCAAAACGCTTCCGCATTCTGTCATTTTTTCTTCTTTAGCTAACGTCCAAGGTGTATTGTCTGTAACGTATTTATTTGTCATGTCAACAAGCGTTATAATTTCTTGAGCAGCTTCTTGAATTTCAAAATTATCAAAATGATTTTTAACTTTTTCAATTGTATCAATGGCTAAATTCGAAAGTCCTTTATCAACTGAAAATTCTGATTTTATTTCTCCGTCAAAATATTTTACAAGCATTGAAAGGGTTCGGTTTAAAAGATTTCCCATGTTGTTTGCAAGGTGAGCGTTAACTTTTTCTTTAAAATCATCGTCTGAATAATTTCCGTCTTTACCGGAAGAAGCTGCTGTTGCCATATAATATCGAAGTGCATCAGGTTCTTTTAATTCAAAACTTTCAATTACAGATTTTGGTGAAATAACGTTTCCGATTGATTTAGACATTTTTGATTGGTCTATCGTAATCCAACCGTGTGCAAAAATCGTCTTAGGTAATGGAAGTCCCAATGCCATTAAAATTCCTATCCAATAAATACTGTGGAATTTTAAAATATCTTTTCCGATTATTTGAACATCGGCAGGCCAATATTTTTTAAATTTTTCCCCGTCAGGATAGTCTAATGCCGTGATATAATTCGATAGGGCATCAATCCAAACGTATATAATTTGTTCATCATCATCAGGAACATCAATTCCCCAAGATACATTAGCTTTTGCTCGAGAAACGGATATATCTTCAATATTTTCAAGTTGATTTAAAACTTCGCTTGCTTTGAATTGCGGCATTATAAAGGTTGGATTTTCTTTTATATGTTTGATAATTGCATCTTTATACTTGGAAAGTTTAAAGAAATAGTTTTCTTCACTTACAATTTCAGGTTTTTTTAAGTGATCCGGACAAAGTCCGTCTTCAGTCAAATCTTTTTCATTAAGAAAGCATTCACAACCACTACAATATAAACCTGTGTAAGAATTTTTGTAAATATCTCCTTTTTCAACAAGTTTTTTGAAGATTTTTTGTACGATTTTTTTGTGTTCATCTTCGGTTGTTCTGATAAGACGGTTATATTTAATATCTAATAAAGCCCATGCGTCAATAAATTTTTTAGCGTTTTCGTCGCATAATTGTTGAGGTGTAATTCCTTTTTCCGCAGAAGTTTTTTGAATTTTTATTCCGTGTTCGTCAACACCTGTTAGAAAATAAACATCATTACAACGTTGTGAAAAATGTCTTGCAATGACATCTGTCAATATTTTTTCATAAGCGTGTCCTATGTGAGGAGCTCCGTTTACATAATCTATCGCCGTTGTTAAATAAAATTTTTCCATATATTTCCACCTTTAAAACCAATTTATATTCATAATGATATCATAAAAAATATTTTAAAAAGTTTACGTTTTTTAAAAAAAGTCCCCATTTGAATTTTTAGCATGTTATGATTGAAACAGGAAAAAAAATGGCTGATAAATTACAAAGAACATTAACATTAAAAGATGCAATATCTATAGTAGCAGGCTCCATGATTGGGTGCGGGATATTTATAGTTTCGGCAGATATATCAAGACAGGTTAATTCTGCTTGGGTTTTGCTTTTGGTATGGCTTGTTGCAGGATTTATAACAATTTGCGGTTGTCTTTCTTACGGCGAAATCGCTTCAATGATTCCGGCTGAAGGCGGTCAATATATTTACTTAAAAAAAATGTTTAATGAAAAAATAGCCTTTGTTTATGGTTGGACTTTGTTTTTGGTTATTCAAACAGGAACACTTGCAGCAATTAATATCGCTTTAGCAAAATTTATCGGACTTGTAGTTCCTGCAATAAGTTCTTCAAAATATTTGTTCACGATAGGTGCTTTTCATTTTTCTACACAGCAACTTTTTGCAATATGTATGGTGATTTTACTTACCTTTATTAATTCAAGAGGTGTGAAATTAGGAATTCTTGTCCAAAATTTATTTACGGCAACAAAGATAATTTCAATGGTTGCAATTATCTGTTGCGGATTGTTTTTGGGATTGAATTGGGAAGTTATTTCTCAAAACTTTGCTCCTGCAAATAATGATATAATTTTGGGTTTGCCGTTGGTAAAGACAGTTGCAGTTGCAATTGTAGGGGCTTTGTTCGCATCTATTACGTGGAATAACGTTACTTTTATTTCTGCTGAAATTAAAAAACCGAGAAAAAATATTCCGCTCGCATTAACTTACGGCTCTTTGATGGTTATTCTTCTTTATATATTAATAAATTTTGTATATGTCGGAGTTATTCCTTTGGAATTAATAAAAACAGCTCCGGAAGACGTTGTTGCAGCTCAATTGATAAGCCAAATTTTTGGGGCAGGCGGAATGCTTGCAATTGCTATCATCGTTTCCATATCGGCTTTTGGTTGTGCAAATGGTATGATTATGGCTGGTTCCAGAGTTTATTACAAAATGGCTAAGGATAAAATTTTCTTTAGAGGGTTGGCTTTTATAAACAGAAAAACTCGTGTTCCTGAAAATTCTCTTTGGCTACAATGTTTCTGGATTTGCGTTTTGATTTTATGGGGAAGCTATTCTCAACTTTTGGATTATGTCATTTATGCTTCACTTATTTTCTACGCATTGACTGTATTTGGATTGTTTAAGCTAAGAAAAGAAGCTCCTTCAAGGTTTAAGATTTTTAGGGTTAATAATATTGCACCGATTGGATTTTTATTAACAAGTATTTTGATTGTAGTCGCTCTTACTGTTTATAAGCCTTTATACACAGTTCCGGGTTTGTTTATAACCGTTTTGGGATTTCCTATCTATTCTATTTGGAAAAGAAAAAAGAAACATAAAAAACATTTGGTTAAAAAACTCGATTAATTTTATTTGACATTGAGCATGCTGAATTCTATTATGTAGGCAACCTTTACCACACTGTGTTTTTTTGAATTTAATGTGATAACTATATTCCCTTTTTGGTATTTTAATATGTCTTTAATATTAATTTTTCCTGTTTTAATCTCTATCCCCATTTCCTCATCATATTTTAAAATTCCAAGCTTTTGTTTTCGATTTCCTAAATATAAATCGTAATTTAATTTAGTATTTTCAGGCAGATTTGAAGATTGAATTATTTTTATATTTATATTGTTTTGCGGTGTGAAAATTTCTTTCGGAATTGTAAATGAAATCTTATTTTTTCTTTTATTATTGATGGTTTTGTCTTTTATCAAAATGTATTTTGAATAAGGACATTCATTTATATAAGTGTTTTGTAAGGCTTTTTTAAGATTTGGATATGGATTGAGTTTTTCAAAATTATTCTTTAAATAATCTCTTTCGAGGCAAGCGGATTTTAAAGGGATAGCATAGCCTGTTGCTTGATTTGCAAAGGATTGAATTTGCCCGATTATTAATATTAAGAATAAAATAAGAATGATTTTTTTCATAAAAATTTCCTCAAATTTTATTTTAAATCTGAGGAAAGAAAAATGTTTTCTACGATAAGCTATAACCAACAAGCTATATATTATTAACGGTTAGCTGCGACTTTTTCACTCGTAATATCTTGTGCTGCAACAGCTTTATAAAGTCCTATTTGATTTACATAACAGTTGATTTTATTTGATGCAACCATTTTTTCTATAACAAGAAGTGTTTCTCTTTTTTGAAGTAAATCTAACTTTGAAATAATTCCTTCATTATATTTTAGCATCGTGTATTTGAAATCAGCTTTTTCCATGTTTAAAGTTTGTAAATTTACTTGATATTTTTCTTCATCAAGTTTTAAATTACTCAACGCATCATTAACTTCTTTTATGGCAGTTATATTTGTTTTGTAATAGTTTTGCATAGTTTGTTCATAACGTACTTTTTGCATTTTAAAATTAGCAATTCTTGCCCCACCTGTGAAAATAGGCAATAAAGCTGCTCCGCCTAATGTGGCAAGTGCATTTGTCCAGTTCATTGATTTAAACATGTTTGAACCGTAATTAAATCCGATTAATCCGACAATATCAAATTTCGGTAAAAATTCTTTTTTGGCAACTCTTACATCAATGCCTGCTTTTTGAACCATCGTTTCTGCAACCAGATAATCAGGGCGAGATACGATAATATCAGAAGAAATTTCTGTTG
This sequence comes from uncultured Muribaculaceae bacterium, assembly GCA_964469445.1. Lineage (GTDB taxonomy): Bacteria > Cyanobacteriota > Vampirovibrionia > Gastranaerophilales > Gastranaerophilaceae > CAYYAL01. The sequence continues at coordinate 12,481 of CAYYAL010000002.1, read as the reverse complement.
GAATGGCTTTTTGTTTCTTTAAATCATCATAAGAAATTCTTTTGAAACTTTCGATATTATTTGGGCTTTCTCCGATTAAAACAGCAAGTGAATTAAGCATTACAGTTCTTGCCTTTTTAAGGTCAAACATATCTGTAAGTGCTAATGTATAAGCTTTTTCGGCTCTTGTCATATCTGCTGTTGAAACAATTCCTTGTTCGTTGCAAAGTTTCATCAACCCAAAGATTTCTTTTCGGTCATTTATTATTTCTTCTTGAAGCTCAATTAATTTGTCAATTTTTACAATGTTGTAATAGGCTGTTCCGACAGCACTTACAACTGAAATATAAGCGGATTTTTCATTTAATTTGGAAGCTTCATAAATTTTTCTTTGACTTTTTGTTTTGTCATGATTTTTTAAGAATAAATCTATTTCATAAGTCGCAATTATGGGAACTGAAAATAATCCTTCAGTATTTCCGACGCCCGGCATTTTATATAATAAAGGGCTTGCACCTACACTCAATGTCGGTAATTCTTGTGAAAATTGTAATTTTGTCGCTTGTCTTGCTTCTTCAACTTTTAATGTAGCCACCTTTAAATCATAATTATTTTTTACGGCTTTTAAAACATATTCATTCAAATATTCATCATTATAATCTTCCCACCACTGAATATTTATATAAGATATTTTATCAGGATTATTTTTTTGTTTTTTATTTTTAACTTTAACTTTTTTTGTTTTTATATTACTGTCATTAATTCCTATGGCATGACATGTAAGTGGTAAATAATTCATTATAACCATGCTTATAATAAGCGTAATTGCGGTAAATTTCTTGATTTTCATAACTCTTCCTTTGAACTGCTTGCATTATTTTAATATACATGCTAACATAACATTGTTGCAAATGCAACATGTTTTAAAATCAACATGTGTCTTTTCCAACAAAAGTATGAGATTTGAATAGAAAAAGGAATTATTTTTAATTGAAAATGGAAATTGAAGACGTAGAAGATATAAATAATAAATTTACGGAAACAGTTGTGTTTGAAGTTGCTTTATCAGCACGTTATTTTAAAATGTTAGCAACACAAATTTTTCAAAAATATAATATTGATATAAGCGTAGATGATTTTGGCGTGTTAGATTTTCTTTCATATAATGAAGAATTATGTCAGAGAGATTTGGCAAAAATTATATTAAAAGACAGAGCAAGTATGGGTAAAATATTAACTTCACTTGAAAAAAGAGGATTTATAGAAAGATTTGTCGATACAAAGAATAATAGATTGGTTAAGAAATTAAAATTGACAGAAAGTGGCAGATTATTTGTTATAGAAAATAATTTAAAACTACAAGATATTAAACAAAAAATAGAAGAAGCTTTATCAAGAGAAGATTTAGCAACTTTAAAGAATATTTTAAAAAACACAAGAAAAAGGTTAGGCACAATGATAGAAACACAAATATAGGAGCGAAAAATGGAAGTTGATAATATAGAAAAAGAAACAGATTTACATAGTAAAAAAATGAAGAAAATTTTAATGATAGGCGGTATTGTTGCTGTGGTTGTTATTGCAGTAATATTTTTTGTAAATGCTTCAAGATTTCAATCGACTGACGATGCTTATGTTGAAAGTCATATGGTTCAAATAGCACCGAGGGTTGGTGGTCCGATTGTAGAAGTGTTTATTACGGATAATCAATTTGTGAAGGAAGGCGATATTGTTGCTAAGATTGATAAAGCGGATTATAAAGTAAGATTGGCACAGGCAGATGCACAATATCAGAAAGCATTATTGGCACAAAATGTGGCTAAAGCGAATATGGGTGCTGTCAATTCTGAAATAGAATTAGCTAAGAAAGATTTAAACAGATATAAAAATTTATATGCAGCGGGAGCTGTTTCAAAACAGGCTTTGGATATGGCACAGACTAAGTATGACGGAGTTATGGCTAAACATATAAATGCCGATCAACAAATATTTTCAAAGTCTGACAGCAAAGTTGCAGATGCTGATTTAAAAACATTAAAGGCGATGAGGGATCAGGCTGAATTAGCATTAAGTTATACTGATATAGTAGCACCGAGAACAGGTATTGTTACAAATAAGAAAGTTGAAAAAGGTGCTTTTGTTCAACCGGGGCAACCTTTGTTTGCGATTGTTCCCGATGAAGTTTGGGTAATTGCTAATTTTAAGGAAAATCAAGTTGGGAAAATGTATCCGGGGCAAGAAGTTCGTATAAAAGTAGATGCTTATCCGAATAAAATATTCAAAGGAAAAGTCGACAGTATTCAACGTTCTTCCGGTGCAAAATCAAGTTTATTTCCGCCTGAAAATGCTGTCGGAAGTTTTGTAAAAATTGTTCAAAGAATTCCTGTAAAAATTGTATTTACTGAAAATATTGATAAGTCAAAATATAATATTGTTACAGGTATGTCAGTTGTTCCAAAGGTGAAAGTTAAATAAAATGTCGGAAGATGCTATTGCAGTTGTACAAGATAATAAAAAACCGGTTAATCCATGGATAATAACGACAGCAGTAATGTTGGCTACATTTGTTGCGGCATTAAACAGTTCGATAGCAAATGTTGCTTTGAGGCAAATCGGCGGAAGCTTTTCAGCAACACAAGATGAATCTTTATGGATAGTAACAAGTTATCTTGTCGCAAGTAGTGTTTTGCTACCTGCGACAGCATGGTTTAGTAGTATTTTTGGAAGAAAGAAATTTTTTCTCGGATGCTTGGCAATATTTGCCATAGCTTCATTTTTGTGTGGAGTTTCTGTAAACATGACCATGATGATATTGGCAAGAATTATGCAAGGTGTCGGTGGAGGTGTTTTATTGCCGTTATCACAGGCAATTTTATTTGAGACATTTCCGAAAGAAAAATATGGACTTGCTATGTCTGTATTTGGTGTAGGTGTAGTATTTGCTCCTATTATAGGCCCATTGGTAGGTGGTTGGTTAACAACTGATTATTCTTGGAATTGGGCATTCTTTATAAGTATTCCGTTTTGTATGATTGCATTTATTATGGTTCAAATGTTTATACATGACCCGCCGTATATGGAAGCTAAAGGCTTGCAAAAAATAGATTATGCCGGATTTTTAATTTTAATTACATGGCTTGCGAGTTTTCAAGTAATGCTTGATAACGGGCAAAAAAACGGTTGGTTTGGGTCTTCAAAAATTTGTTGGCTTGGTTCAATTGCTTTGATTTCATTCATAGGATTGATTGCTTGGGAATTAAAAAATAAAACTCCGCTTATTGATTTGAAAATATTTAAGAATTGGAATTTTTCTGTCGGAACCGGAATTTATACAGTAATTTTTATGATTTTATATGGAACAATGGCGATATTACCGTTATTTACACAGTCTTTGCTTGGTTATACTTCATTTTTAAGTGGGCTTGCGGTTGCACCGATGGGTATTGGAAGTTTAATAGGGATTACAATAACTGCAATTCTTTCCGATAAAATGGATATGAGAAAAATGGCTGCGTGTGGTTTAATTTTATCTATATTTGCATGTTTTCTTTTTGCGAATTTGAATTTAAGTATTTCTTTGATGAATATTGTTATTCCGAATATAGTTATAGGAACAAGTTTCCCGTTAATTATAAATCCGCTTACAACACTTATATTTGCAAATGTTAAAAACGAAGATATGACAAATGCATCAGGACTTCAAAATTTAATGAAGAATATAGGTGGTGCAATTGGAACAAGCCTTGTTGGGGTTATGGTTTCAAGATATTCACAAATACACCAACATTATTTGGTAGATAAATTAACTCCGCTAAATCCGGTTTTTGAACAAAAAGTCAATGCATTGACAATGGCATTTGCACAGCAGGGAAATATTGTTGTTGCGAAGGCAAAAGCGAATTATATGTTATATGGTTTAATGCAAAAACAAGCAGTTTTGTGTGCATATATGGATAGTTATAAGGTTTATGCGGTCATAATGTTATGTTTAATTCCGCTATTGTTTTTGATTAAGAAAGTTACTTATAAAAAATAATCTTATATTGTCTTTTTTAATATTATTTATGGTAAAATTTTATAGCGGTTTTTATTTAAGTTGCCTAATAAGGAGAGTTTTTTTGTCATTAAAAAGTGATAGTAATAAAATATTTACAACAAGACCTCTTTTACCTGATTTGGAAACATATACAGAAGAATTAAAAGATATTTGGCAATCACAATGGCTTACAAATATGGGCGAGAAGCACAATTGTTTGGAAGAAAAATTGAAAGATATTTTGAAAGTTCCTAATGTTTCGCTTTTTAATAACGGTACAATTGCTCTGTTAACGGCAATAAAGGCTTTGGATTTGCCTTATGGAAGTGAGGTTATAACAACGCCGTTTACGTTTGCAGCAACTCCTCATTGTATTGCTTGGAATGGTTTAAAACCTGTTTTTTGTGATATAGAGCCGAATACAATGACGCTTGATGCTGATAAAATAGAAGATTTAATTACTTCAAATACATCTGCAATTGTTGCAGTTCATGTTTATGGATTTCCTTGTGATGTCAAAAAGATTGAAGGGATTGCAAAAAAATATAATTTAAAAGTGATTTATGATGCGGCACATGCTTTTTCAACCGAAATAAACGGAGAAGGTATTGGGAATTTTGGCGATATTACTATGTTTTCATTTCACGCAACAAAATTGTTCAATACAATTGAAGGCGGTTGTTTGACGTATAGAAATTCCGAATTAAAGAAGAAAATTTATGATTTGAGAAATTTTGGTATTCAATCAGAAGACGTTGTGGAGGATATCGGAATTAACGGGAAAATGAATGAATTTCAGGCGGCAATGGGTTTGGAAAATCTTAAAATTTATAAAAATGAGCAAGAAAAACGTAAAAAAATAAAAGAATTTTATGATAAAGATTTGTCAAAAATTGAAGGAATAATAATTCCTCAAATGCCACAAAATACGACGAATTCGTATCAATATTATCCTATTCTGATTGAAGATGAATTTTCTATAAAAAGGAATGAATTATATGAAAAATTTAAACAAGAAAATATTTTGACAAGAAAATATTTTTATCCTGCATGCAGTGATTATGCGTGTTATAAAAATACAGATGCAATCCGTGTAAAAATGTCCGTTGTAGATAATTTAAAGAATAAAGTGCTTTGTCTGCCGTATTACGGAAGTTTAACAGAAGTCGAATTGGCAAGGATTTTGTCCATTATAAAGAAATGAGGTTATTATGAAAATAAAATTTATGCAGGATATTATTGATAGCATTAGGGGCAAGAAACATGTAAGTTTTAATAATATATTAAAAAAGTGTTTTTTAATCTCTCGCAAATTAGATTTAATTAAGATATCAAAATTATTATCTTCCGGTGAAAACATAAAACTTAATTTGGGTTGTGGTAATGACTATAAAGAGGGTTGGATAAATATAGATAATAATTATTATGGTACCGATTATAAATTGGACTTTAATTGGGATTTATCAAAATTACTGTTATTTCCTGATGAAAGCGTAGATTATATATTTAGTGAGCATTTTTTTGAACATTTAACTTATCAGCAAGCCCTATTATTGATGAAAGATTGTTACAGATGTTTGAAAGATGGGGGCATAATAAGGACAGCTATGCCTGATTTAAAAGCAAGTGTTGAAGCATATATTAATGCGGATTGGAAAAAAAAATCTAAAGAAATAATCTTAGATATGGAAAAAGATGCTACAAAAGAAGAAATTCAAGTAGTAGAAAATTTATACGTTAACCTGAGATCAGGTGCGGAGTACTTAAATATTGTTTTTAGAGAACATGACGATTCTCATAAATGGCTTTATGATTATGAAGAGTTTACGCATTTGTTAAATGAAGCAGGTTTTATTGAATTTAAGCAGTATGATGCAGGATATAGTGATGATGAAAATTTGAAAAATATTGAAAGAAGAAAACATTGTCAATCATTAATTGTTGAAGCAAGGAAAAATGGATAAAGAGTCTTTATTAACAGTAATAATTTTTACATATAATCATAAAAATACAATTGCAAAATGTATTGAAAGTATTGTAAATCAGAAAACAGATTACAAATATGAGATACACATATGTGATGACGCTTCTTTTGACGGAACTGCAGATATATGCAGAGAATATGGAGAAAAATATCCCGATAAAATAAAACTTTTTTTGCAAGAAAAAAATACATTTGGAAATCCACCAAAATTACATCACGGATATTTAGCGTATGAGCGTTTAAATACAAAATATTGGTGTTATATAGATGGCGACGATTGGTGGTGCGATGAAAATAAAGTCCGGATTGCATTGGATTTTTTAGAAAAAAATCCTGAATAT
>CAYYAL010000002.1:0-6041 GCA_964469445.1 uncultured Muribaculaceae bacterium | reverse complement strand
AACTAAAGAGAGGGAAAGATGCAAAAAGAAAAGCTTGTAATATTTGGAAACGCTTCTATGGCAAAGACGATTTACTCTTATTTAAGAGAAAGTTTCGATGTGGCGGGTTTTTGTGTCGATAGCAATTTCGTAAAAGATAATGAATTTTGCGATTTGCCTTTGGTTTCTTTTGAAGAAGTTGAAAAATATTTTCCACCACAAGAATACAAAATGATAATTGCCGTAGGGTTTATAAAAATGAATGGTTTAAGAAAAGAACGTTCAAAGCAAGCCATAAAAAAAGGTTATGTACTAGCAAGTTATATTGATAAAACTGTAAAAATTCATTACGATGTTGAAATAGGCAAAAATTCTGTCATACTTGACTATGTTACAATTCATGCAGGTACGAAAATTAAAGACGGAACATTTATTTCTTCAAATGTAAACATCGGTCATGATTGCACAATCGGAGAGTATAATTGGATAAATTCAGGAGTTTCTGTTTCGGGTTGTGTTAATATAGGGGAAGAATGTTTTTGGGGCGTAAATGCTTGTTGCGGAAATAATATTTCTATCGGCAAAAAGAATTATATATCTGCAAATACGCTTATTAGTAAAAACACAGCAGATAATGAAGTTTATATATCACCGAGCGGAGAAAAATTCAGGTTAAAAAGCGAAGACTTTTTGAAATTTTTAGGATAATAAATTATGGAAAAAATGATAAATTATTTTTATAAAAATGTTGATAAAATACCGGATAAAATTGCGGTTATTTGTGAGGGGGAAAAATATTCTTATAAGAATATTGAAATATTAGTAAATAAATTTTCAAATATTTTGATACAAAATGGAGTTAAATATTGTGATAATATCGGCGTTTTGTTGCCTAATAATGTGGAATTTATAGCATTAATTTTTGCATCTGCAAATTTAGGGATTTCCATAACTCCGGTATCTCCAACACTTCCTCAATCTGCAATCCAACAATTATTCAAATCAGCAGATGTCAAACATGTAATAGGTTCTGACGCAACTTTATCAGATTTTAATAAAACATCTTATAAGTTCGTTTTGTCAATAGATTTACCCGAATTCCAAAATGCGTTATCAAATCGAGTATTTGCAAATGAAGTTACTGGCAATGAAGCATTAATTTTTACAATGACTTCAGGTTCTACAGGCGAGCCTAAGCCGATTGTTTTATCACAAAAAAATAAAGTTGATAGAGCAATGGCGGCAATTGAATTATACGATGTAACAAATAACGACATTATTTTAGCGGCAACGCCTCTTTATCATTCATTAGCGGAAAGATTAGTGATAATGCCTTTATTAATAGGTGCGACATCTGTTCTTATGCCTAGATTTTCACCATCAATGTGGTTAAATATTGTTAAAGAAGCCAAAGTTACTTTTACAATAGCTGTTTCTTCTCAGTTGAGGCAGATTGCAGAAGTCTTAACAAGTCCTTATTTACCTGAGATAAACTCTTTGAGATGTATTGTTTCTTCTTCTGCATTATTAGAAAATCACAGCAAAAGAGAGCTTGTAAATAAGTTAAAATGCGATTTTCATGAATGTTACGGCACTTCGGAAATTGCGATTGCAACGAATTTGAATATAGTTGAAGCTGATGAAAAGATGAAATCAGTAGGACGAGCAATCCCAAATACAGATGTGAAAATTTTAAAGGAAGATAATACTTTTGCTGATGTTGACGAAATCGGAGAAATAATTTGTAAAACGCCGATGTTGTTTATGGGTTATTATAAATTGCCTGAAAAAACGAAGAATTCTATGTTCGGTGAATATTTTAAAACAGGAGATTTGGGTAAGCTTGATAAAGACGGATATTTATATTTTATAGATAGACAAAAAGATTTAATAATATCAGGCGGAATTAATATTTATCCAAAAGATATAGAAGAAGTTGCTTTAAAATTTGATAAGATTAAAGAATGTGCCGCATTTCCTTATCCTGACGAAAATTTGGGTGAAGTTGTTGCTGTGGGAATTGTTGTAAAAGAAGATTTTGATTTAAGACAATTCAAATTTTTCTGTGCAGAAAATTTGGCAGATTTTCAGATGCCGAGAAAATATTTTATATTAGATGAACTTCCTAAGAATAAGATGGGAAAACTTACTAAACACAAACTTGTTGAAATGTTTGTTGAATAGGAGAAATAATGAAAAAATTAAAATTAGCATTTATAGGCGGAGCATTGAGTTCAGCGGTTGGATATACTCATTTTTCAGCTTGCAAGATGGATAGTCGATTTGAGCTTGTAGCCGGTTGCTTTAGCAGAAACAGTAAGATTGTTTCAGAAACGGCAGAAATATATTCAATTCCATCAGAACACATTTATACAAATTGGCAAGAGATGTTATCTAAAGAGAAAGAAAATATTGATGCTGTTGTAATCCTTACGCCTACGCCATTACATTATGAAATGGTTATGAAATGTTTGGAATTAAGGATTCCTGTTATATGTGAAAAAACGCTCGCAATGAATTCAGAAGATGCTTTAAAAATAAAAAAAGAAGTAGAAAATAATAAAGGATTTTTAGCCGTAACTTATAATTATACAGGTTATCCGATGTTGAGAGAATTAAGAAATATAATTCAAAGCGGAGAAATAGGTGAAATTTTACATTTTCAAGCACAAATGCCACAAGAGGGATTTATAAGAGTTAACAAAAACGGAGAGAAGCCTAAACCTCAAGAGTGGCGATTGCAAGATGAGACAATTCCGACAATATATTTAGATTTATGTTCTCATTTGCATGAAATTATATATTATTTAATAAATCAAAAACCGACAAGTGTAATAACCGATCAAGCAACTGACGGGTGGTTTAAAAATATTATAGATAATGTTAATAGTTTATGCCGTTATGGTAATGTTCAAGGTCAAGTTTGGTTTTCAAAATCGGCATTGGGTTATAGAAACGGACTTTCTATTAAAATATTCGGTGCAAAAGGTTCTGTAAGTTGGGTTCAAACAAATCCTGAAGAATTGGAATTGGCATTTTCTGATGGCACAAAGAGAATTTTGGATAGAGCTTCAAACGAAATAAAAATTGCTGATAAACAAAGATATACAAGATTTAAAGCCGGTCATCCGACAGGATTTATTGAAGCTTTTGCAAATGTTTATTATGACATTTATAAGGCAATTATTGAATATCAAGAAACAGGAAAATGGAATTCAAATGAAGTTTTTGGTGTAGATTTAGCGTTGGAAGGATTATTGTTTTTAGAAGCGATGGTTAAATCTTCGCAAACAAAAAAATGGGAAGATATAAAGGAATTTGCAGGAAAAGTATTATGAGAGAAAAAATAAAGAAATTTGTAATAAATTATATTGAAAAACGAGGGAAATTGCCTGAAAATATTAATTTAGATGAATTTAATTATATAGAAACAGGATATGTCGATTCTATGGGAATTATCAAATTTATAGTAGAATTAGAGAAGGAATTTGATATAGAAATAAAAGACGATGATATGTTATCTCCGAAATTTAAAACAATAGGCGGATTGATTGAACTTATTGAGGGGAAAATAAATAGTTTATGATATACTTTATTCAATAGAGGGATTAGAAGTGATAGAAAAAACAGTGCTTTCTGGTAATCAGAAATTATTAAAAGAATATTCAAAATATATTTTACCAGTCTTGGAATTTAGGGACATTGTAATTACAAAAGGTAAAGGTTCCTTTGTTTGGGATGCTGATGGTAAAAAATATTTAGATTTAAACAGCGGACAATTTTGTTCAGTTTTAGGACATTCTAATACTAAATTAGCAGAAGCTATAAGTAAGACTTTAGATAACATTCAAGATACAGATACAGGAACATTGTCAGAAAGCGTTTTATTAGCAGCTAAAAAGCTTTATGATATATGTCCTGAAATGAATGGACGTTCTATTTTTTTGTCAACAGGGGCGGAAGCTAATGAATGTGCTTTGAGATATGCAAAACATTTAAAAGAAAAAGACGGTATTATTTCATTTAATTTAAGTTACCATGGGTTATCTCATGGAACGGCTGCATATTCTATGTCAAGAGCAAGAATAAGACCGGTTATTAATTATTCATATATGACAACAGCTCCATTATCTTATTATGATGGACAGTTGAGTAATGATGAAATTGATATTTATGTTAATGAATTTGAACAAGTTGTATCTGAAAATATAGATAATATTGCTGCTGCTATATTTGAACCTATTGTTTCAGGTGGTGGTTTAGTTTTCCCGCCTAAATATTATTTCCAAAGAATTAGAGAAATATGTAACAAATACGATATCTTTTTAATATTTGATGAGTGTCAAACAGGATTTGGAAGAACAGGCACTTGGTTTTATTATCAACAGTTAGATTGCATTCCTGATTTTATTGTTTGTGCTAAAGCAATGGGGCTTGGTTTCCCCGTATCTTGTGTAATAGCTAACGGAAATACAATTACTAATGATTTATTCATATTGCAACATTATAGTTCACATCAGAATGAACCATTAGCCGCAAATATCGTTTCTTTTGGAATTGATTATTTAAAACAAGAAAATATACTTAATAAAAATGTTAAAAATGGAATATATCTTCGAGAAAAATTGAATATGCTTGAAAATAAGCATGAGATAATTAAAGAGGTTAGAGGAGTAGGTTTGATGTGCGGATTTAATCTTTATTCTGAAAACATAGATAATTATAAAGAATTTGGCAACACTTTTTGTCAAAATGCATTAGATTTTAATATAATGCTTCAACATTGTAACAATGGAAAAACAATACGAATTTTGCCAAATTATAATATTACGAAAGAAGAAACTGATTATTTATATGAAAGGCTTGATTTAATGATTAGTGAATGTTATGAAAAATAGAAATAGAAAGGTTTAAAATATGTATATAGAAAATTTAGTTAAAGAAATTAATACAACTGATAAAAAAGTTATTTTTTGGGGTGCCGGCAGAAGGTTAAGAAGTTTTATTCAATCTTTTTGCATTGATAAAAAAATATTAAGAAAACCCGATTTTATTACTGATAGCACTAAAAAAATTGAAGAAGATGAAATTTTAGGTATTAAAACAATTTCATTTGATGAATTTAAAAAATATAATTGTGATGAAGTTATTATAATAATGACGGCAGGTTTATTCGATTTGCAATCACAAGTTATTAAAAACGAATTATATTATTATCCGATGTATCATTGCAGAAGCTTTGAAGTTTATTATTATTTAAAAGAAAATGAAAAAAAATATGAAGAAGTTTTAAACTTGCTTGCTGATGAAAAATCCAAAGAAGTTTATAAGGGAGTTTTTGAAACACTTATTAACGGATCTTTTTGGAATCAATCTTTGTTTGAAACAAATGCTTATTTTGGTAATGATTTAATTGGAAACTTAAAAAATGATGAAGTTTTTGCTTTTGCCGGAGCGTTTAACGGAAAACATATAGATAGAGTTTTGAAAAATAATCCTAAAGTTAAAGTTGAGGCATTTGAACCTAATAAAGAATGGTATGAATATCTTTGTAATAAATATAAAGGATTAGATAACGTAAAAATTCATAATAATGTATTATGGAATAAAGAGGAAAAATTACAATTTGATGGAGATATGCTTAATCAAGGTTTAGATGCACATATTTGTAAAACTGTTGAAGCTAATAAAAGTGATGTTTATATGTCTGGGGTAAAAATGGACGATGTCGTAAAAGAAAAAGTTCAATTGATTGCACTTGATGTTGAAGGCTCTGAAGCTAAGGCAATTCTAGGGGCTTCTGAAATTATAAAAAGAGATAAACCTAATTTAGCAATTTGTTTATATCATAATATTGAGGATTTTATTGAATTACCTCTTTTATTAAATAAATTATGTGATAATTGTAAATTTTACGCAAAACAACATTCTGTAGTTTCTGCAATTGAAACAGTATTATATGTTGTTCATAATTAAAAAATATTATTTCAATATAATTTAGGGTTATTTAATGAATAATTTAAAATTAGTATTAAAAGAGAATAGGCAACAGAATTCGACAT
>CAYYAL010000001.1:93565-98686 GCA_964469445.1 uncultured Muribaculaceae bacterium | reverse complement strand
AAAAAAAGGCACAAGTCCTTACTCTTGTGCCGTAAATTTACATTCTTATTATTTATTCCCTAGTATATTAAACCTGTGGTTTGGCCAGTGATACGAAATTCATAATATCCGAAAATGTATCTTTGGCGAAATCTTTTGCAAGCTCTTTAATCGGCTTGCTGTCTATATAATCGAAGACCGCATAAATAGGATCCTCTGCGTTATTAAATCTCATTCGAGCATCGTGCTGCTTTTCTATATCAATTAATTTTTTATTATTATTATCATCATCTATAAATGGATTATCACCGTTATTTCGTTTTAAGCCTTTGCCTCTGCCATCGCCTTTTCGGTCATGACTGAAATCTATTGGTTTTAACCAACTTTGTCTATTCGGTGTTAGCATTGACATTGACATTGACATTTTTTAATAATCTCTTTCTCTTCTTTTTAATTTAAAAGTTGCTCAAATTAAGTTTTATTCAAGCTTAAGTAGCTTAAATTAAACAAACCTGAGTCTGCTCAATTCAATTTATCTAATTTAATCAAAATTAGGGAATGCTTCTCAAAATAATTATTTGAGAACTTTGCCGGAAGTCTTTTTTTTACATTCTTTCGGAAAATTTTTAATTTTTCCGTCGGAACATGCCGTGTTAAGGACTTTTCCTGCTTTCGAACCTTTTTGCATGCTAAATAACATGTTTAAAAGATTGATGATTAAATTTAGTTTTGAATTAGGGAATTTTTTTATTTTGTTGTTTTGTATCTCTTATGTATATATAAAGTTATATACTTTTAAAAAATTGCTTTTTTGGTTTTATTTTATTACGTTTTGTAAAGTTAAGTTAAAAATATGTTACAAATAATGGCTAAAATGCTTATAAAACCTGTATTTTTTAATTTTAAAAAAATATAAATAATTAAAAAAGAACTTGTAAGTAAAACTTTTGTTAAAAATTTGTTTTTAAGTAAAACATGGATTAAGCTGTTTATATTATGAATACAAGTAAAATACTAATTTTAGATGATGATAAAATTGTAACGACAGCTCTAAAGACTTTGCTTAAGATAGAGGGTTTTAGCGGAGTTGTATTTTTTAATTCGCCAAATGAAGCTTTAGAGTATTTAAAGGGTGAAAAACCCGATTTAATTATTTCTGATTTTATGATGCCTGAGATGAATGGGTTTGAATTCTTATCAAAAGCGAAAGAGTTGTATTCAGAAGTCAGTATGATTTTATTAACCGGTTATGCAGATAAAGAGAATGCAATTCGTGCTATAAATGAAATCGGATTATACAAATATATTGAAAAACCTTGGGATAATGATGATTTAATTTTAAATATAAGAAATGGTATTGAGAGAAGTTCCTTGCTTGCTCAGTTAAAAGAAAAAATTGATGAATTAGAAAAAGCCAATGTGCAATTAGAAAAGTATTCAAGAAGTTTGGAAGAGATGGTTGCAGAGCGAACTTCAGATTTAATTCAGGCGAATTCAAAATTAAGCGGAATTATAACATATTGTGCTGATGGAATTGTTATTATAAATTCTGATGGAAAAATTTTGCAGGCAAATCCATCTGCTGAAAACATGATTGGGCTTGGGGAAATGACTTTGCAAGAGATGATGTTTGCAAATATTTGTGTAAGTGAAAAGCAAAGAGATTTTAAACAAAAATTGCAAAGCGGAGAAGAATTTTTATTAAAAGATTATTATATTTTAAATAATTTATGTAATAAAAAAATTCCTGTTGAGGTAAATTTTGCACCTATCATTGATGAAAATGATACAAATACAAAATTTGTCGGTGTTATAAGGAATATACAAACGCAGAAAGAAATGGAGCGATTAAGAGATGATTTTATTGCGACATTAACACACGATTTAAGAACACCGCTTTTAGCCTCAATTCAGACATTAAAATTTTTCTTAGACGGAACTTTAGGAAAATTGGAAGAAAAGCAGGAAATGCTTTTATCTACGATGAAAAAGAGCAATGAAGATTTATTAGGATTGGTCAATGCACTTTTGGAAGTTTATCGTTATGAGGCGGGAAGATTAACTCTTTGCAAGACTAAATTTAATTTTAAGGAATTGGTTGAACAATGTTATATGGAATTAAAACCGCTTGCGGATAAAAAAGAAATAGCATTTAAAACCGAAGATATCAGTGATTTTGATATACTTGCAGATAGGGGAGAGTTAAGAAGAGTTATAATAAATCTTTGCGGTAATGCTATAAATTACACTCCAAAGCAAGGGGAGGTCAAAATTCAAGTTAAAACCGAAGAAAAAGATTTAATTTTTTCTGTAATTGATAACGGCGGAGGAATTCCGAAAGAAGATATTCCTTATTTGTTTAAACGTTTTTCACAGGGAACAAGCAAAAAACGTTCCGCAGGAACAGGTTTGGGATTATATTTATCAAGGCAAATTGTGGAAGCTCATTCGGGCAAAATTTGGCTTGAAAGTAAATTACAAAAAGGCAGTGAATTTTCATTTTTATTAACAGATGTAATAGTTTCTGTTAATAATGAGAAATTAGAAAAATTTTCAGTATAAATATAAATAAGGGTGAAATATGGAGAGTATAAAAGTATTACTTGTAGAAGATCATACAATGACAAGAATGGGTTTATCTTTACTTTTGGATAAGGCAGAGAATATAGAACTTATTGCAGAAGCGGAAGACGGCTTGGGTGGAGTTGAGAAGGCAAGAAAATTAAATCCTGATGTTATTTTAATGGATATTGGGTTGCCGGATATCGATGGAATTGAAGCGACAAAGAGGATAAAATCTTTTAATCCTGAAAGTAAAGTTCTTATATTTACATCAAGAGATGGTGAAGATGATGTTTTGTCATGTTTTCATGCAGGTGCAAATGGTTATATAATGAAAGGTTCTTCGCCAAAACAAATGATTTCTGCAATAGAGGCTATAAATGACGGAACGGCATGGCTTGATCCTGTTATTGCAAAAATAGTTCTTGCAAATATACAAAAAACGTCAAATATTTCTCCGAATGGAGATATAAATTATAAAGCAGGAAAAACCGCTTATGGGCTTACAGAACGTGAGATGGAAGTTTTAGCGTGTATCGTTGAAGGGTTATCAAATCCTGAAATAGCAGATAAATTGTTTATTACAAGGGCGACGGCAAAAGCTCATGTACATAGTATTTTACAAAAACTTTGTGTTGATGACAGAACAAAAGCGGCTGTTGTTGCAATGAAAGAGGGTCTTGTCTAAATGATAGTGGCATTAGTTTTAATAGTTGCTGTTGTTGCTCTTTTTCAAGGGTTTTATTATGAACAACCGCGATTTAAAGCTATCAGACCTACAACGGCTTATCAGCAAGCTAAATATAAACATAAAGTTGAAAAAAATGAATTAAAAGAAAAGAGAAAAAGAGGTCCTATTGAATTTGATGGTTATGCGACCATTGAAGATTATGAGATGATGTCGAGGGATATTGCGAGTTTCAAAAAAGAAATTCCAAAATCAAAATTGCCGGAACATACTGATATGAAATATATTCCCCAGCCCACATATAAACTTGCACGTTATAACAATCCTCCCGGAACTGTTGAGTTGAAAAATATGAGGAAGATGCAATTTGACAGAAGAATGAATGGAGAAGGGGTTGCAAATGCGGATTTAAGTATGATGGCTTATCCCGTTGTGCATTTTAATGCACAGGGAAATTGTGTTTCAGGAGAAATTTTTGTTATGCTTTTAGATAAATCTGTTCCTGATGTTGAAAGACTTTTGAATGCAAATATTCATCACCGACTTTTGCCTGCAATTTTATCTACTCAAGATGATATTTATCAGGAAGCAACTTTTAGAACTATGACGCCGATTGATTTTTCAGTTGATAGCTTAAAACTTATTGCTAAAGAAAAAATCGGTTATAATTTTGATGGAATTTGGCAAACAAATTTATGGGTTTATGATTTTCAAACTAAAAAGGCAAAAAATCTTGTTGAAATTCGAGAAGCTATAAAATATTATTGGAAAAATACGAAAAATACTGAATTAACAGAAAAAATGTGGGATATTTTCCCGATAGGTTGGAGTACGGATAATCCTGAAAGAATTGTGGTACAAGCTTATGCATATACAGGTTCAAAACCGATATTTTTGGGGACTTGGAGTATTGATTATAAGGGCGAAACGGCTATGCTTGAAGATTTGCACAGCGGTGATGTTGGTGTCAGCGTAAGTGGATTTAAACTTGTTCAAGACGGGGTTATAATGCCTTCTGAAGTTCAAAAAATGTCTAAGATACAGAAGAAAAAAGCTAAAAAGGCTGCAAGAAAAGCTAAAAAAGAAAAGAAAAAACTTGTAAAACAGTATAAGAAAGAAATTAAACAGGAAATTAAACAAAAAGACAAAGAGTTTAAAGAAAAATCAAAATATTTTAAGAAGAAGGAGCGTAGAGTTAAGACTACAACAGGTGTTGAAACTACGGTTGATGGTCTTGATATCACAGTTCCTTCGTCAAATTCTTCAGGAAAATAATTTATGCAAATTTTAAAAAAAGTTTATTCAAAACAGGGAAATAAAATCGTTTTAACAGAAAATTTTCAAAATCGACCTCAAGGTGGGAAAACGGTTTTGATTATAGGTGTTTTTCATGGAGATGAAGGACAGGGTAAGTTTTTAATTGAGAATTTTATTACGACTAAATTGCCTCAAATGAAATTAAAAAATCGTTTATTATTTATTCCGTGTTTAAATCCTGATGGGCTTTTTGTCAATACAAGAGGAAATTCAAACGGCGTTGATTTAAATAGAAATTTTGCGACGAAAAATTTTGAAGTTTGTTATGATAAGACTTCTGAATTTTATGGAGGCGAAATTCCTGCAAGTGAAATTGAAACACAATTTATGCAAGAAGTTATTGAAGAATATAGGCCGGATTTAATTTTGACACTTCATGCACCTTTTTGTGTTGTAAATTATGATGGAAATGCAGAAGAGATTGCAGAAAAGATTTCCAAAATAATAAATTATCCGGTACAAGCTGATATTGGATATCCGACGAAGGGAAGTTTTGGGACTTATTGCGGAATTGAGAGAAATATTCCTACAATTACATTGGAATTAGATGAAAATGTTGACGTTTTTTCTCTTAT
>CAYYAL010000001.1:88168-93465 GCA_964469445.1 uncultured Muribaculaceae bacterium | reverse complement strand
ATATTCCTACAATTACATTGGAATTAGATGAAAATGTTGACGTTTTTTCTCTTATTTCACCTATGGAAGAAATTTTCACCTTGCTTGCTGAATATTAAATTTCGCCTTTATTTAAAAATTTTTATTTTGATTTTTTTTGCAAATTCTCAAGAAGCCTTCTGTTAATAGAAAGCAGGTCGCCTATAATTCCAATCATCAAAATTTGGATACCTGTGATTATGAGAATTGCGGATAAAATAAGTGATTGAATATGTCCTACGCCACTTATTGTAAAATAGAAATATAGAAATCTTAAACCTATTAAAAAGCCTATTAAGAGGAACAAAGAGCTGATTATTGCAAAAAATCTGAACGGTCTGTAAATAATAAACATTCTGAGCATTGTAATTGTTGAGCGAAAAATGTAGTCAAATATATTTTTGATAAGGCGTGATTTTCTTATGTTTTCATTTACTTTTATAGGAACAGAAATTATTTCAAATCCTTTGGCCTTTGCTTGAATAATTGTTTCTATTGTATAAGTGTAATTGTCAAAAATATTTAGATTTTCGGCACAATTTTTTGAAAAGGCACGAAATCCGCTTGGTGCGTCAATTACAGATGTGGAGCTTAAAAGTCTGACCATAAAAGAGCCGATTTTTTGTAATAATTTTTTTAATATTGAAAAATGGCTTATATTGTCAATTTGTCTTGCCCCGATTACCATATCGGCTTTTTTTTCTAAAATAGGTTTGATAAGTTTTTCGATATCGCCTGCAAAATATTGGTTGTCCGCATCGGTATTAACGATTATATCCGCACCCATTTCAAGTGATTTTGAAATGCCTGCGATAAAAGCTTTTGCCAGACCTCTGTTTTTTTCAAAATGAACAAAATTATTTATTCCGCAAGTTTTTGCAACTTCTATTGTTTTGTCGGAGGAACCATCATTTATAATAAGAATTTCAACTTCATCAATGCCGTCAAAATGTTTCGGTAAAGCTTTAAGCGTTTCTTTTAAAGTTTTTTCTTCATTATAACAAGGTATTTGGATTACTAATTTCATAAGTTTTATTATATAATAATTCAATGAATTATAAAAGGTATCTGACTTTATTTTTAATAATTTTATTTGCGATTGTTTTGAGGGTGTTGTTTTTGGATAAACCTTCAGGACTTTGGAATGATGAATATGTAAGTTATATGATATCAAAAATTTCTTTTACAAATGGGTTTTTTGAGGCGGTAAAATCTCAGTGTCATATGCCGTTTTATTATTTATATTTAAAAATTTTTATGTTAATTTTCGGCGACAGCGACTTTGTTTTGAGATTAACTTCTGTTTTTGCAGGAGTTTTATCTGTAATTATGATGTTTTTTGTCGGGAAAGAATATAGGGACGAAAAAACAGGTATGTTTTGTGCTTTTTTTACTGCAATAAGTTCTTTTTTGATTTATTACAGTCAAGAAGTTCGATTTTATAGTCTTTTGTTTTTATTAAGTTCAATTTTATTGTTTTTTGATTTAAGATTTCTCAAAAAATTTGATTTAAAATCTGTTTTAGGGCTTATTTTGACAAGTTTTTTAATAATGTTTACTCATACAATCGGATTTGTCTTTATCTTTTTTAATACGATTTTTTTGAATGTTTTTGCTTTAAAAATAAATAAAGGAAATAAAATAATTTTAATAAAATTGTCATTTGGAATTTTGATAAGTTTTCTTATACTTTTACCGTTAATTTTGAATGTTTTTATGACAAAAACTTTTTCTCAGTGGTGGAATAATTTTAGTTTTGCTCAAATAGGATTTATATTTACGGATTATTTTTCGCCGATTTTGACAAATTTGAATTCCGCACCGAGAAATTTTTTCTATGATTTATCACTTAAATTCATTTTATTTGCGATTTTGCCCGTAATAATTGCTTTTGTTGGAATTATAAATGCATTATTGCAAAAAAAGTGGGAATTTTATTTTTTAAGTTTGACAGTCTTTTTGACATTGATTGTTCTGATTTTTGCGTCTGTTTTTGGGAAAATGGTTCTTTTAACAAAGTATTCAACAGAAATTTATCCTATATTAATTTTACTTGTTGTAGTGGGGCTTTTAAGCCTCAAAAAGAGAGGCTTAAAAGCCCTTCTGATTTCTACAATTATTTTTTTAAATCTTTTTTATCTCGGGATTTCTACAAAAGCTGCTTATAAAATACAAAGATATGACGGTCATAAAATTCCTATGATTTTGCTTAAAAATGCCGAAATCAAAAAGAATGATTTTATTTTGTTTGAATATTATGATAAGGATAGATTTGAAAAGTATCTTGATTTTTCTGATTATAATGTAATTTCTTTGAATAAACATAATTTTAATGAGTATTTGAGTAAAAATGCGTCTTATGAGGAAATTTTCAGTAACGGAAAAGAAATTTATAAACCGATTTTTATCAAAAAAGAAAATAAATATTTTTCTGATAAATTAAATGAAGAAATTTTTTCAAAAATGAAAAAAGGAGATAAGCTTTCGGTTGTAATTTTGAATAGTGTTGCGTTTTATTCACCTGTTGTTATGCAGAAAACTGTTCTTGAAGAAGAGTATTATTCAAAAACGCCGATAATGTTTTTGATTTTTTCTTATATTAAAAATCAAACGATGAATGAGTGTTTGCAAAAATTATCAATTCAAAGATATGAAACAAAAGGTGCATGGGCAGTTGTTACTTTTGTAAAAAATTAACAGCCACGATATTGAAGGGCTTGGGCTATATGTTCTGCTGAAATATTTTCTTTTTCGTTTAAATCGGCAATAGTTCTTGCAAGTTTTATTATTCTGTCATAACTTCTTCCTGATAAATTAAATTTTATTGCAGCTGATTTTAGGATTGATAAGCTTTTTTCATCTAGTGGACAATATTTTTTTATTAATTTGTTTGTTAATTGAGCATTATTTAAAATTCCGACATTTTTGTATCTTTCAATTTGGATTTTTCTTGCATTTACAACTCTTTGTCTTATTATTTGTGAAGATTCACTTTCTTCTTTTATATTAAGTAATTCTTCTGTTGTAAGTCTTGGGACTTCAATTTGTAAATCAATTCTATCCATTAAAGGCCCTGATAGGCGGGATTTGTATCGTTGAATTTGAAATTCGCTGCAAGTGCAATTTTTTTGACTGTCGCCTAGAAAACCGCAAGGACAAGGGTTCATTGCACCTAAAAGCATAAATTCTGCAGGATATTTTATAGAAACAGAAGCTCTTGATATGGAAATTTCACCGTCTTCAAGCGGTTGACGCAGAACTTCTAAGACATTTCTCGGAAATTCAACCATTTCATCAAGGAAAAGAACACCTCTGTGAGCGAGAGTGATTTCCCCCGGTTTAGGATTGCTTCCACCGCCTATTATGCCGACAGCTGAAGCTGTGTGGTGAACGCTTCTGAAAGGTCGTTGGCACATCAAAGGTTCTTCATTTGATAAAAGTCCTGAAATGCTGTAAATTTTTGTAAGTTCAAGTGCTTCTGATAATTCTAAAGGCGGTAAAATGGACGCAAAACATTTTGCCATAAGGGTTTTTCCGGAACCTGGGGAGCCTGTCATTAAGATATTGTGTCCGCCTGCGGCAGCTATTTCAAGAGCTTTTTTTGCTTTAACCTGACCTTTTACATTTTTAAAATCATATTCATACTCTTTTTTTTGGGCATTTTGTAAGTATTCTTTCGCATTAATTTTCATTTGCGGAAGTTTTTCTTCTGTTGAAAAATGATTTATGACTTGCATAAGATTTTTTGCGGAAAGGATTTCAATATTTTCGACAAGAGCCGCTTCTTTAGCATTAATTTCAGGGACAATAACAGT
Source organism: uncultured Muribaculaceae bacterium (assembly GCA_964469445.1). GTDB lineage: Bacteria > Cyanobacteriota > Vampirovibrionia > Gastranaerophilales > Gastranaerophilaceae > CAYYAL01. Next base: position 89,632 of record CAYYAL010000001.1, on the reverse strand, counting down.
TTTAATGCCTTTTTCTTTTAAGCCTAAAACAAGAGGCAGAATACCGTTTACACTTCGTAAATTTCCGTCAAGAGAAAGTTCTCCCAAAAAAGCATAATCTTTGATTTTTTCTTGTTCTATAACTCCTAATTCTGTGAGAATTCCGACAGCCATCGGCAAATCAAAGTTTGTTCCCTCTTTTTTTATGTCAGCAGGGGCAAGATTTATGATTACTTTTTGGCTTGGAAAGGTAAATCCTGAATTTTTTATTGCAGAGCGAACCCTTTCTCGTGCTTCATTTATGGCGGTATCAGGCAAACCAACAATAGCAACAGCCGGAAGCGAATTTGAAAAATCCACTTCGATTTCTATTTTATAAGCGTTTAAACCGATTGTTGTGCCTGAAAATACTTTACTTACCATTGTCTTATTTTACTACATACATTATTTTTTAAAATTTTAGCAATATTTCTTAATATTTTTATTTATTATTGAAAAGAAATTTTTTTATGAGTTTTTTTTATTTAGTAGCTTTTTAAGAAGAATAAAATTTTGATGAAAATTAACGGTTTAAACCAAAATTGTAATAGTATAAATTTTAAACAGCCGTCTTTTACGGCTATTCCTGTCGCAATACATGAAATTGTTCATGTTATTGATAAAGGTAGTCAGGTTGATAGGATAGTAAAAAAAGCTATTATTCTAAAACTTGAAAGAAGAGATTTATGGTTTGTAAAAAAAATAGTTAAAAATTATAAAAAATATTGTGACAATGAGATTTTTAAAGAGATGATAAAAGATGTTTCAAATCTTTTACAAAAAACAAAATATAGTAAGTCAAAAGCTTTATTAGCAGAAAAAACAGATATTTTTGTATCTGTTGTTGATAAAAATATTCAAGGAATGATTGTCGGCAATATGCCAAAGTTTCCGCTTGAAGGAAAACTTGTTTATTCATCAAATTATAATCTTAAAGAGGCTGAAACTGAATTAGATTGGCTTATTACCGAAGGATTTTGTAAAAATGGTAAAATAAAAAATGTTGGTAAGGGTCTTATGGCAAGTCTTTTCAGATTTATGGAAAAGAAAGGTTTTGAAAATGTTTTTGTAAGGTCTGATATAAATGAAAATACACAAAAATTTTATCAAGTTAAAGGTAAATTTCAACAAATACGTGAAGCTGAATTATTGGATAACCCTAAAAATAATTTTGAAATTTTTAAAGGGAATTATGCTTCGCCTGAAAATGAATTTATAATTCCTTATGCTGTTTCAAGACAAGATATGGTTTTTGCTAAAAATAAATTAAATGAAGAACTTAAGATGATAGAAATCATTTCAGGAAAATCCTCTTCCATTACAAAGTTTGTTAAATTTAAAAAATAATCTTCATTTATGTGATAATATTATTCTATGAAAAATCCTGAAAGAATTTTGGCAATAAATTTTGGCGGTATTGGTGATGAAATCTTTTTCTTGCCGACT
>CAYYAL010000001.1:75187-88068 GCA_964469445.1 uncultured Muribaculaceae bacterium | reverse complement strand
AATTTTGGCAATAAATTTTGGCGGTATTGGTGATGAAATCTTTTTCTTGCCGACTTTAATTTCTTTAAAAAAAGCGTTTCCGCAGTCAAAAATAATTCTTGCATTAGAACCCAGAAGCAAAGGGATAAAGGATTTAACAGAGGTTATCGACGATTTAATTTTTGTTGATATAAAAGGTAAAAATAAATATTTTGAATTATTGAAGCTTATTTTTAAAGCTCGTTTTTCTAAATTTGATATGGTTATTTCATCAGGTTCTAATAAATTTATTTCAATTTTATTGTTTCTAACTGGGATTAAACAAAGATATGGTTATAATACAGGAAGTTTGAGTGAATTTTTGCTCACGGAGGCAATTCCCTTAAACAAAAAACAATATGCTTGTAAAATGTATCATGATTTGATATCAAAAATTACAGATGAAAAAACGGAGCTTCCGCAAATAAATGTTGAAAGGCAAGCATCGGAAGAAAATACAATTTTAATTCACCCCGGAGTTAGCAAATTGAGTGTTAAAAATGGTTGTATAAAAACGATTTCTGCAGAAAAATGGGCGGAAATTATCAAATTATTATTGGAAAAAGGTAAAAAAGTAATTCTTGCAGGCGGACCTGATGATAAAGAGGTTATTGAGATTATTTTGAATGAGATTTTAAATTCAGAGTATAAGAATTCTTCTGATTTTATAAATACTTATGGTGAAACAAAAAATTTAAAAGATTTGGCAAAATTGATTGCAAAAGCTGAGAAATTTTTGTGTTCGGATTCCGCTCCTTTGCATATTGCAGTTGCATTAGGGGTAAAAACTTACGCAATTTTCGGACCTACTGACGAAACGGTTTTAATTCCAAACAGCGAAAATGTTGTTGCAATTTTGAATAAAGAATGCAAATGCAGACCTTGTTTGTGGGAAAAAAGAAAAACATCGTGTGCCGAATTAGGTTGTTTAAATCTTTCTCCGGAATTTATTGTTGATGAAATTTTGAAATAATTTGCCAGTTTTCCCCAATTATGGTAAGATATGTTGCGTAAAACAGAACAAAAAAGGAAGTTTATATTATGGCATTACCTAACGTAGCGTATTTTTCAATGGAAATTGCAATGGATCAATCATTGGCAACATATTCAGGCGGATTGGGATTTTTGGCAGGTTCTCATATGCAATCGGCAGGATATCTTCAAATGCCTATGGTTGGGGTTACAATGCTTTGGTCTTACGGTTATTACGACCAACGTATAGACCATGAAGGTCAAGTCGAAGTCGCTTATATTAGAAAATATTATGATTTTTTAATTGATACAAAAAAAGAAGTCGAAGTCGATTGTTTCGGAGAAAAAGTTAAAGTAAGAGCCTTCAAGGTTGAACCTGAATTATTCGGAACTTGCCCCGTATATCTTTTGACAACTGATGTTGAAGGTAACAGTGAATGGGCAAAAAGCATTTCGTATAAACTTTATGACGGTAATGAAAAAATAAGAATTGCTCAAGAAACAATTCTTGGAATAGGTGGAGTTAGAATTTTAAGACAATTCGGATATGATTTTGATGTTCTTCATATGAACGAAGGACACGCACTTCCTGCAGCATTTGAGTTATTAAAAGAATTTAACGGTGATTTGGAAGAAGTTAAAAGAAAAACAGTATTTACAACTCATACTCCGGTTGCAGCCGGAAATGAAGTCCATTGGGTTGATACATTGATGGAAGGCGGATTTTTTGCAGGAAATTCAAGAGAAACAGCTGTAAATTTGGGCGGAGAACATTTCTCTTTAACTGTTGCTGCTTTGAGAATGAGCCGTATTGCAAATGCTGTTTCCCAATTGCACGGGCTTGTTGCAAATAAAATGTGGCAAAATGTTGAAGGCAGATGTCCGATTAGAGCGATTACTAATGCCGTAAACCTTCACTATTGGCAAGATGAAAGAATTACTAATGCAAAAAATCATCAAGAACTTCTTGAAGCAAAACGTTCTATGAAAGCTGATTTATTCAAATATATTGCAGAAACGGCAGGTAAAAGATTTGACCCTGATGTTTTGACAATCACTTGGGCAAGAAGATTTGCTGATTATAAAAGAGCTTGGCTTATATTGATGGATAAGGATAGAATTACAAAACTTCTTGATGAAAATAAATTACAACTTATTTTTGCAGGAAAGTTTCACCCAGATGATGTTATGGGTAAAGAAATGTTTAATAAAATTCTCAAACTTTCTCACGGACTTAAAAATGTTGTTGTGCTTCCGGGTTACGAACTTGAATTGAGTGCAAAACTTAAACAAGGTTCTGATATTTGGCTTAATACTCCGATAAGACCGCTTGAAGCTTCAGGAACATCAGGAATGTCCGCTAATATGAACGGGGCTTTGCACTTATCGATTTATGATGGTTGGACTGTTGAAGGAACTTTTGACGGTATTAACGGATATACGGTTGAATATGATGGACTTGATGACGATATGCCTTGGGAAGATAGGCACCGTCTTGATTATGAATGTATTATGGGTAAAATTGAAAATACAATTATTCCGACTTATTATGATAATAAGATGGAATGGGCAAGGTTGATGCATCAAGCTATCAAAACTGCTGATGCTTATTTTAATTCAAATCGTATGGTAATTGAATATTATAACAGATTGTATAAACCGATTGCTCACGATGACGCTTCTTCAGGAAGAAAACAAGCTCCTGATACAAGTGATGCTAAAATGACTCAAGCACCTAATTTTGATGCTTGGACTTATTCAAATATTAAATAAGTTTGTTATAAAAAGAGGGCGGAGCCAAAGGCTCCGCCCTCTTTTATATAAATTTATATAATTCTTTGTCTTCTTCTTTGTCTTTTATTCTGATTGTAATTAATTTTAACTTTTTTTTCTTTTTTAAATTCCATCGGGCCCATTGCAACCCAAAGAAATTTTTTAGTAAGTTTTGCTAAAAGCATTGCTAAAAATCCAAATATAAGGTCATAAATTATTTTTATGCCACTTTGTGCCTGAATCCAACCTAAAGTTTCCCCAAACGGTTCTCTTTTTAAGGTTGAAACAAAAATAACGTATAAAACTCCTATTATATGAATAGTTAAAACTCCGACAAAAACTGCTTGGGCGATATTTACAAATGATAATTTATCTTTAATTATTGAGCCTGCAAAAAATACAGATGGAATGTATGCAATTATGTAGCCAAATCCTGAAAATAAGACATAATGAATTCCACCACCCAATGCAAACACAGGAGCAAAGAATAATCCTACCAAAATATATATGACAACTGATGTTATACCAAATCGTCTTCCTAAAAGGGCTGTGATAAACATTACCATTGGAACTTGCGGTATATATTTACAATTTATAAAAAAATGATTAAAGACTTCAGGATTGGAAAAATCTTTATCCAAATACATAAAAAAATTCGAAGGAATTATAAAATGATAAAAATCTAATTGAGTAAAGGTTGCTACGACCAATAGAAATGAGCATAATAAAATTAGTATCAAGTTTGTCAAGGTTGGTTTAAGAGTTTCGCCTTGATAAACAAATTTATTTAATTGTTGTTCAATTCTTTTTGTCATTTTACCGTAACAAATTCTTTTAATTTACAATTTTTCTTTTCATATTCTTGTTTAAAATTATCCCAAAAGATGTTTTCTGTCCACATAATAAGTGCGTCTTCGTTATTATTTTGATAATAACCTTTTCTTTTGCCTAAGGATTTAAAGCCATATTTTTCATACAATTTTATAGCGGGTTCATTGCTCACACGAACCTCAAGCGTTATGTATTTAATCATTTTTTCATAACATTCTTCAATAATTTTATTAATTAAAGCTTCTGCAATTTTTTTTCTTTTAAAATCGGGGTGGGTCGCAATTGTTGTAATATGTCCTTCATCAAGAATGTTCCAAAAGCCGGCATATCCGACCATTTGACCTTTAAACCATGCACAATAATAATTCGCAAGATTATTGTTTAATTCACCTTGAAAAGAATCTGCTGACCAATGATGTTCTCCGTAAGCTGCTTTTTCTATTTCTACAACTTCTTCAACATCTTCTTTTCGCATTGGAGTTATTTCTATCTCGATTTTTTCCATAAACTGATTTTAGCATAAATTTGCAAAAAGGGAGTGTTTTTGCAATCATATTTTATTATGAAAAGAGATTTTGATTTTTACATTGTACCAACGCCCATCGGCAATATCGCTGACATAACACTCAGAGCAATTGAAGTTCTAAAAATGGTTGATATTATTGCTTGTGAAGACACTCGGACAACTCAAAAAATTTTAAATCATTATGAAATAAAGACAAAATGTGTTTCTTATCACAAATTTAATGAAAAAGAAAAATGCGATTATTTTATAAATCTTTTAAAAGAGGGAAAAAAAGTTGCACTTGTATCTGATGCAGGAACTCCTTTAATTTCTGACCCCGGAAGTATTTTAATAAATGAATTAAGAAAAAATAATGCAAAAATTACTGCACTTACAGGTTCTTGTGCTGTTACAACTTTTCTTTCTCAAATTTCGAGAGATGATGAAGAATTCAAATTTGTCGGATTTCTTCCGAAAAACGGTTTAGAGAATTTCATTACAGATAATTTGAATAATAATTTAGTTTTTTATGAATCTCCAAATAGACTTTTAAAAACTCTTGAAACTATAAAAAATATTGATAATTCTTTGCAAATTGCTGTCGGAAGAGAGCTTACAAAACTTTTTGAGGAAATTAAAATCGGAACAGTTGATGAAGTTTTTGATTATTTCAAAGATAAAGAAATTAGAGGCGAAATTGTCGCTATGATTTTTAAAAAGGATAATAAAGAGGCGACAATTTCGCCTGAACTTGAATTAAAAATTCAAAAATTGCAACAAAAAAATTATTCTTCAAAAGATATTTCTGTAATTTTATCGACTTTATATGATATAAACAAAAATGATGTGTATAGATTTTTAACAAAATAGACTGTTTTGAATAAAAATTATAAAATTATAAAATGGAAACTTGTGTTAAAAATTTATTTAATTTTTTGAATTTAGCAGAAAAAATTTCTGTGCCTGATTTCGCTTCAAATTATATTTTTGATGAAGAAGATTTTAATAGATATTTTGATGAAATTATTGAAGCATTTAATATGAAAAATAGTTTATTTTTGGGTACTTTTACGTTCCAAAACAGACAAAATAAACTTGTTTTAATTGACGGACTTCAAAGATTGATTTCATTAAACCTTTTGCTTGCTGCTCTGTGTAATTTTTATAAAAATACTTCTCAAAAAAATTCAATTGCAAGTGAGAAAATAAGTAAAAAATATTTGTTTTCAAATGCAAATCTTAAAATAAAATATTCTCCTCTTTTTGAAAAAATCATGGAAGAAAAACCTATTTCAGAAAGAGAAAAGGCAAGTTCATTGTTTTTAGCTTATAATTTTTTTCAAAAACGGATTTCAGAAAAAAGAATTTCTGCGACAAATTTATTTGCAACTCTTTGCGATATAAATTTTATTCCTGTATTAATAGAAGATGAAACCTTCGATATAATTGATTTGTACAATTCAATTAATCAAAAATCAGATGTTCAAATAAAATTGATAAACAAATATTTATTATCAAAAAATGATGATAAAACAGGGCTTTGGTTAAATGTGATAAGTTTTTACAGCGAAGAATTTTTAACTTCTTTTGTCAAAGATTTTCTTACAATTCAAAATAACGGAAAAATTCCGACAGATTATAATTTATATAGAGATTTTAAAATATATTTTGAAACGATTTCAAAATTTCAGTCTTTTGAAACAATAATTCAAAACTTGGATAAATTTGCGAGATATTATGAACAAATTCTTACAGCAGATTTTGAGGATTACGAAATTAAGGCGGAATTTGAATTAATTAATTCAAATTCCGCAACTGACACTTATCCTTATCTTATGGAAGTTTTAAACGATTTGGCAGAAGAAAATATTAATGAAGAAATTTTTATGGATATTTTAAAACTTGTAAACAGGTTTATCGAAGACAGAAAAAATACAGACCCATCGTCATTAACGATTAATTTTGCAAGTTTAAGCAAAAATTTAAACAGAATGTTATTTTTAAAAGAACAAACGCCTAAAATTTTAAATGAACAATCAAGGCTTGATTTCGGGAAACTTACGATAAATGATATTATGACGGCATAAATATTATTAAGAAGATAAATAATAACAAAAACGCACTTCGCCTGCAAGTAATGTCTACGCAGTGTTTTCTTATATTGTTTATCTTCTTAATTTAAAATTAAAGAATTCTCACGTTTTAAAATACAACAAGTTTTGCCTTGAGCTTCAATTTTCTGTTTAAAAAGTTCAATATTAACTTCTATTTGAGGGAATGTATTGTAATGCATCGGAATAATTTTTTCTGCCCCAATCCATTCGGAAGCGATAGATGCTTGTTCAATATCCATAGTAAAAGTTCCGCCGACAGGCAAAAGTGCAATGTCAGGTTTGAAAACTTTTTTTAAAACTTTCATTTCAGAATTTAAACAAGTGTCACCGGCATGGAAAAATCGTTTCCCTTCAATTTCAATTAAAATTCCTGTTGCACAACCTGCATAAACTCCGTCATTTGTAGAACTTGAATGGAATGCAGGCAAAAATATTGCCCTAAACCACCCAAAATCAAGCCAAGCTCCGAGATTTATTCCTTTTATCTTTGCTCCTTTTAAAGCACAATAATTTGCAAGTTCAAAGACAGTTGTAATGACGGCACCTGTTTTTTTAGAGATTTCGACAGAGTTTCCCAAATGGTCTGCATGCCCGTGCGTTACTAAAATATCGGTCAGTTGACTTTTGCAGAGATGGTTTCCGCTTAAGCCGATATCAATTAACAGACTTTTTTCACCGTTTGTAATTTCAAATGCACTGTGTCCTAAATAAATTAATTCAACCATAGTTGGATTTTAACATGTTTCGGTATAAAATACAAACATGGAAAATTACGAAAAATATATGCAAAAATGTCTTGATTTGGCTCTTTTAGGCGAAGGTCAGGTTTCTCCAAATCCTCTTGTGGGTTGCGTTGTTTTGGATAAAAATGGAAATGAAATCTCAAGTGGATTTCATGCAAAATATGGTGAAAAACACGCAGAAGCTAAGGCTTTAGAAAATATAAACGCTGAGGGCGGAACATTAATTGTAAATCTTGAACCGTGTTCTCATTTCGGCAAAACTCCTCCTTGTGCCGATTTGATTATTGAAAAAAAAATTAAAAAAGTAATTATTGCGATGAAAGACCCAAATCTTATTGTTTCAGGTCGAGGAATTGAAAAACTTAAAAATGCTGAAATTGAAGTAATTATAGGAGTTTTGGAAGAAAAAGCACGTAAATTGAATGAAATTTTTATAAAAAATCATGAAAAAAAGGCGATTTTTGTCGCAACAAAAATCGCCTCAACTCTTGACGGAAAAATTGCCACAAAAACGGGGGCTTCAAAGTGGATTACAGGAGAAATTGCACGAGAGGAAGTTAAAAAAATAAGGAACAGATACGACGCAATTTTAACAACATCTGCAACTGTTTTAAAAGACAATCCTTCAATGAAACATAAAACAAAAATTATTCTTGATAGAAATTTCAAAACTGATTTAAACAGCAAAATTTATCAAACAGGCGGAAAGATTTTTGTTGTAACAGATGAAATGCAAGAAATAACTTCAGAAAATATAACACAAATTAAATGCCCGATTATAGATAACAAATTGGATTTAAAATTTCTTTTCAAAAAACTTTATGAATTAGGTCTAAGAAGTGTTTTGGCAGAAGCAGGCGGGATTTTTAACGGAAATCTTATTCAAAGCGATTTGGCAGATAAAATTTATCAATTTATTGCCCCGAAAATTATATGTGATAATTCTGCAAAATCTTGCTATGACGGAAGCGATATCACCGAAATTAATCAGGCAAAAAACTTTCGCATTGAAGAAATCCAACGTTTTGGTGAAGATATAATGTTTGAATTATACAGAAATTAAACTTTATTTAAGCGATAAAGAACTCTGTCTTTTCCCAAAATTGCAAGCACTGCACACATATCAGCACCACGAGTTCTGCCTGTAGTTGCAACTCTTATTGCCCACATTGTATCTTTAGGTTTAATTCCATGTTCTTCTTTAAATTTAGTTCTTAAATTTTCTAATTCGTGATGTAAACTTTCTTCTGTGAAATCCCAATCCAAAGCGAGTTTTTTAACTTCCGCAAGAACTTTTTTAGAATTTTCTGTTTCTAAAACTTCAGGAGCTTCAATTTCAACATCTTTGCCGAACATATATTTAACAGCATCGGTAATATCAGATAAAATAACCAACGGTTCTCTTGTTATTTCAACAAGTCTTGTGAGGTTTTCATCAGATAATTCTGTTAAATCATAATCAGTTAAGAACGGCAACAATTTTTCTTTTAAATCTTCGGTTGAAAGTTTTTTAATATATTGACCGTTCATCCAATTTAATTTGTCATATTCAAATACGGAATTTGAACTTGAAACTTCATGAATTCTAAAATCTTGAGCGATTTCATCAAGAGTTTTAATTTCTTCCCCATCAGAAGGCGACCAACCTAAAAGAGCAACGAAATTTATCAAAGCATCTGTTAAATAACCTTTTTCAACAAATTCTGAAACACCTGTTGCACCATGTCTTTTAGAAAGTTTGCTTCTATCCGGAGCCAAAATCATTCCTAAATGACCGAATTCAGGAACTTTAGCCCCTAAAGCTTCATAAATCATAATTTGTTTAGGTGTGTTTGAAATATGGTCTTCACCCCTGATTATATGAGAAATTTTCATTAACATATCATCAATTACAACAGCAAAGTTATAAGTCGGAGAACCGTTTGATTTCATAATTACAAAATCACCGATTAGTGAAGTGTCAAATTTTAATTCGCCTTTAACCAAGTCATTAAAAAGCATCTCTTCAGCAGGAACAGCAAATCTAATTGCAGGTTTTCTGCCTTCAGCTCGTAATTTTGTTTTTTCTTCTTCGGTTAAATTTTTACATTTTTTTGAATAAACATGCGCTCTTTTTTCTTGTTGAGCTTTTTCTTTTTCAGCTTCAAGTTCTTCAGGCGTACAGAAACACTCGTAAGCATAACCTTCATCAACTAATTTTTGAGCATATTCTTTATAAATATTAAATCTTTCGGATTGGCTGTAAGGGGCATAAGGTCCGCCAACATCAGGACCTTCGTCCCAATTTAGGCCTAATGCTTTTAAACTGTCATAAATATTTTTAATATAAGCATCACTTGAGCGGTCTAAATCCGTATCCTCAATTCTTAAAACGAATTTTCCACCCATTTTTTTTGCAAATAAATAATTAAATAATGCTGTTCTTGCCGTTCCTATGTGCAAATTTCCGCTTGGGGACGGTGCTATTCTAACTCTGACTTCACTCATAAAAAAACCTCTTCTTTTTAAATCTTAACTCCATTTTACAACAAAAAAGAAAAACAACTTTACAAAAATATATTTTTATAAAGTTATTGGCAAATTTTTTATTCAGAAGTTTTTATTTCCTCATCAGAACTCAATTTAAAGGAGCCGATTAAAATGAATATTAACGTTAATAATAGGCAAAATTTTACAGCGGTTATTCCGATAAAAGTTAAAATCGATGGAAAAGTTGCAGCAAATGAAGAAAATATAAAACGTGGAATAAGACTTGCTTCAAAGGTTTTTAACGGACCTATTCAGGGATTATCGATAGAAGAAAAAAATATTGCAAGAACTTTATCTCAAATTGATAAAAGTTATAAATTTACAAATGCATGGGCAGAAAAAGTTTATTTAGTCAGAAATCTTGTTGATAAAACAACCGCATATTTATTTACAGGAATTCATGCTGAAAAGTTGGGGCAATTAGGCAAAAAAATAGGTCCTGCAAAATCAAATGCCATAGCTCGTTTCGGAAATTCAAAGTCGTTTGAATCCTCAAAACTTGCTAATAATTATTTTGATGAAGCAAGAAAAATGATTGATAACCCAAACGCAAGACTTAAATATGATAATAAAGATGTCGGCATGATTATTGACACAAAAAGTAACGGTAAATATGGAAAATCAACATTTAAAATGTTTTTGGATAAAGTTTCTTACGGATATATTAATCCGCAATAATCTTAACAAATTGAATTGCATATAAAAATAAGTTATAATAATTATAACGTAGGGGGGCTTTCGTGGAAAGACGTTGGTATGATAAATATCCTGAAGCAATTAATACATTTGAATTATTAAAGAAAATGAACGATAAAACAAAAGTTCAAATTTCTACTGATATAATTAACGTTTCCAATCAAATTAAAGCATTGAGAAAAGAAGAAGCTGAACAAGAATTGAGCATCGGTTTGGATAGAGTTTTGGGACTTTATCAAAGTTCTCAATCAAGACGTTGGTACGATAAAGAAGATGATATAGGTAATGCCATAAAATCAATGTCAACTCTCCCTAAAGAAGACTACCTCAACATTATGGAAGGAATCAGCATTTCATTTGTTGATTAATATTATAATAAGTTTTCATAAATCAGAGAAATGATTTATATAAAGTCTTTGATAAAATATGCCGTAAATTTCTATATATAATATAGAAAGGTTTTTTATGGCAAGAATTATAGAAAATATGTCTTCTGAAAGAAGAACAGTTCAAATGTCAGTTGATGACATTATTTCGACAGTAAGAGAATATCAAAATATTACGAAAATCGCAAAAAATTATGAAGAAACAAGATTTTTACTTGCAAAATATCCGATTTTTCTTCCGGAAGAATTATAAATTTAAAAATGAAGCATGCTAATATCAATAAAAATAGGCATGTAAGTAGCATCTTTAAGATAAAAAAATTTACATTACTTTATCTTCTGATTTATTTTTAAAAAAAATGATTTTTGAAAAAACGTATTATAGCAGGCATTTTCAGGCGTATATCATCTTCTTTTCAATCTATATCTTTATTTATCGTTACAATTTAAAAAAAACCCTTGCCAAACGGAGCGAAAAAGGTATAATAAATTTGTTAATCAAAAAGGAGGTTCATGATGAACAAAGAAGAATTAGTAAAAGAAGTTGCAAAACTATCTAAAGTATCTCAAAAAGCTGCTGCTGATGTAGTTGCTGCTGTTATCGATACAGTTGAAAAATCAGTTTCAAAAGGAAAAAAAGTTACACTTGTAGGTTTTGGAACATTTGAAGCTCGTAAGAGAGCTGCAAGAATCGGCAGAAACCCTCAAACAGGTAAGGAATTAAAAATTCCTGCAAAAACAGTTCCTGCTTTTACAGCCGGTAAAAAATTCAAAGAACTTGTAAAATAGTTTTATTTTATAAAATTTTGGGCGGTTTCTTGAAAAGAAACCGCCTTTTTTTGCCTTTTTTATTTTATTTTTAAAAAACTGATTAATTTATCCGAATATTTTTTTTGTTTTAGAAGTTTAAATTTTTGGAAATTAACATCTTGAGAGTGTTCGAGAATAACAATTCCGTTTTTATTTAATAAATTTTTTTCAAAAATTATATTTAAAACATTTTCATAAATTCCGCTTAAATAAGGAGGGTCTATATAAATTATATCAAAATTTTCGTTTGTTTTTTGAAGAAATTTAAGGCTATCCGAGAGAAATAATGTTTGTATATCGGATATTAAAGAAATATTTTTCTTCAATATTTCAAAGGCTTTTTTATTTTTTTCAACAAAAAAAACTTGTTGAAAACCTCTTGATAAAGCTTCTAGTCCGACAATTCCGGAACCCGCGAATAAATCAAGAAATATTTTACCTTCAAAATCAATTTGAGAAAAAAGAGTGCTGAAAAGGCTTTCTCTCACTTGTGAAAGTGTCGGGCGAGTGATATTCTCATCAGGTGCAAGAACTTTTCTTCCTTTAAATTTTCCGCCGGTAATAATCATAAATTTATTAAACAACATTTAGAAAAATAAAACAAATTATATTGAAATTTATTTAAAAAATGACAAATCTTATAAAATTTGATAGAATAAAATAATATAATAAACTTAAGGAAAAAATTATGAAAATTAGAGATAAAAAAGGGTTTACACTTGCGGAAATGATGATTGTGTTACTTGTTTTGAGTATAGTTATAGCTGCAATGGTACCTATTTTTACAAGTAAAAAGAAAAGCAAAGATTTGTCAGATCCTATTTGGGAATGGGCAATATCAAATAATGGGGATGCTTATTTTGCAGGGGCAGGTACAACAAATACGGCTTTAATCGGTGTAAATCAAAAAGCTTCAGATGACAGAAATACAAGACTTATACTAAATTCACCTGATGCTTGGACAATGAAAAATTCAAGTTCTATCATTTTTAAAAAAAATAATGTGATTCAAGGTCATTTGAACTTGGTTGGCAACAATATTGCTTTAGGTAAAAATGCATTGATTGTAAATGAGGGTAATTCTAACATAGCTATTGGATATGACAGTCTAATAAGTAATAAGACCGGAGGTGCTAATATGGCTTTTGGAGTGGCGACATTACATAATAATACGACCGGAGGTGCTAATATGGCTTTTGGATCAGAAACATTATATTCAAATACTACAGGATCTAGTAATATAGCTTTTGGTAACAGTTCATTATTTTACAACACTACCGGAAGTTACAATATAGTATTCGGCTCTGATTCATTAAACCTAAACCAAACCGGTTCTAATAATATAGTACTAGGCAGGGGCTCTTGCAACAATGTTTTAGGAAGTAATAAGACATGTATAGGTAATGAAACCGGTCCTGCATTAAATTCAACTATTGCAGCTGCGACAAATACAGATAAAGTTATTTGGCTTGGCGATGCGAATACAAAAGTTTTTATCCCCGGA
>CAYYAL010000001.1:73367-75087 GCA_964469445.1 uncultured Muribaculaceae bacterium | reverse complement strand
AGAAGATATGTTTTATGCCATGCTTAATTCAATTAAAGAATTGGATAAAATTGTTCAAAATATTTGTGTAAAAGTTCAAAATATTGAAAAGAAATTGATTGAAAATGACAAAATAAATAATCAACAAAGCAAACAAATTAAGTTGTTGGAAAATCAAAATAAAGATATTTTAAAAAGGTTAAATAGATTAGAAAAAAAGGTTAAATAATGAAAGTTTTAGTTACAGATAAAATAAATGAAATTGCAAAAAATATTATAGAAGGAGTTTATGAGGTTGATTTACTGCCTACAATGACAGAAGACGAGCTTTGCAAGGTAATAAATAATTACGACGCACTGATGGTAAGAAGTCAAACAAAAGTTACGAAAAAAGTTATTGAAGCGGGAAAAAATTTAAAAATAATCGGTAGAGCAGGGGTTGGAGTTGATAATATAGATGTGAATTCTGCCACAGAAAACGGAATAATTGTCGTGAATTCACCTGATGGAAATACAAATGCTGCAGCAGAACACACAATAGCTCTTATGCTTGCTATGTCAAGAAATATCCCGCAAGCTGCAACTTCTACAAAAGAAGGCAAATGGGAACGCTCAAAATTTACAGGCGTTGAAGTTTTTAATAAGAATTTAGGAGTTATCGGATTTGGAAAAATAGGTTCGCATGTTGCTCAAGTTGCGGCCGCTCTTGGAATGCATCTTTTTATTTATGACCCATTTACGACAAAAGAAATTGTTGAAAAAATCGGTGCAAAATATATTGAAAATTTAGATGATTTATGGGTTGAATGCGATTTTATAACTGTTCATGTCCCAAAAACTAAAGACACAACTCATTTAATAAATAAAAATTCTATAAATAAAATGAAAAAAGGTGTCAGAATTATAAATTGTGCAAGGGGTGGAATTATTGATGAAATTGCACTTAAAGAAGCGTTAGAAAATGGGCATGTCGCATCTTGTGCAATTGATGTTTATGAAGATGAGCCAAATATACAAAATTCACCGTTGATTACGGTTGACAAAAATATTGTTCTAACTCCTCATTTAGGGGCAAGTACTGATGAGGCTCAATTAAATGTAGCAATTGATGTGGCAAATCAAATAAAAACAGTTTTATTAGGCGGAGATGCAACAAGTGCTGTGAATATTCCGTCATTAAAGCCGGAAAAACTTAATCCGGTTAAAGATTATATGACACTTGCGGAAAATTTGGGAACACTGGCTCAACAAATTTCACAAAATAATCTTAAATCAATCGAAATTACTGTGAATGGAAATCTTGCAACAGTAGATGTTTCTCCTTTAGAAATTGCTGTTTTAAAAGGTGTTTTTTCAAGTTTTTCTGAAAATGTAAATTATGTGAATGCACCTGTTTTGGCAAAGCAAAAAGGAATTTCCATTTTGACAGCGAAATCTGAAAAATCTTGTGATTATATCGGTTCAATTACGGTAAAACTTATTACAAATGCAGGAGAAACCATCGTATCAGGTGCTTTGATTGCTGAAAATATAAAAAGAATTACAAAAATAAATCAATATGAGGTAAGTATTGAACCGCATAAACACATGTTGTTGGTTCCGCATGAAAATAAGCCTTGTATGATTGCAAAAGTTGCAACTGTAATAGGAAATCGCAATATAAACATTGCACACATGCATGTTGCTCAAAGTGAAAACGATTATTCTATTATGATTATTAATACTGATATTGAGGTTAAAG
>CAYYAL010000001.1:68539-73267 GCA_964469445.1 uncultured Muribaculaceae bacterium | reverse complement strand
TCAACATCGGCATTAGTAAAGTCAACTCCTGTCAAATCAACGCCTTCAAAATTTGCTTCATCAAGTTTTGAATTTAAAAATTTTGCTCCTTTTAAATTCATTCCTCGAAAATCAAATTTTTCCCAATTTTGATTAGTAAAATCTTTTGATTTTGGTATTTGTCTTTGGATATTATTATCAGCAAAAACTAATATGCTTGAAAAGAAACTTAAACAAACAAATAATAAAAGGGCTTTTTTCATAATTTTTCCTCTTTCTTAAGGTTTTTATCCTCTTGAGGTTTTATTTTATCATGGATATTTTTAATATCACCAAAGTATTTAGAGAAAGATAATAAAAATGTTACATTATTATCAACGGAGTTGTTGGGGATAATAACTGCAGTTGTGATTGATAAATCTGAAACAGGTCTGTATTTAAGTCCAACACTGAAATTGCTCCAGTTGTTATCGCCGGTAAGATATTCTCCTACAAGACGAAGTTTATTGGGAATAATAACTTGGTCAACGCCGATTAAAAAACCTGCTTGATTTGGAGCTTGACTTCTTCCCGCCATATACATACCTGAAGTAATTGCGGTTTTGGTTTTTCTAATACGATAAGAAGCATGGGCAAAAATAAAACTATCGGGCGTTCTTCCCATATTTAAGTAAGGGCTTACTCTTCCGCCTATTGTAAATCTGGTTTTAGAACCTAAGAAAAAAACTTTTTTTGCAGCAATATCTATTTTTAAAGAAGTTCTGTCATAAGGTGTTATTCCTGTTGCAACTCCGACGGAAGTTTCTGTTCCCCAGCCTGTTCCGAAAGTCATCGTAGGTGTTATTTGATAATTCCCGACATCTCCAAATGGTGATGCTTTATTTGATTCTTTAAGGATTAAATGCCCTGTCGGTAAAACATCTGACGACGGTACTGTTATTATGGTTTGTTGTGCGAAAACAATATTTGAACAGAATAAAAGTAATATTAAAGGTAAAAGCCTTTTTAAAATAAGCATAAATTCTAGTATCTCATAAGATATTTCTTTCTTCAATACTTAGAAAACATGAAAAATTATTTTTTAACCCTTGTAATATTATTTATAAAATTTTTGTAAAGATATAGATTATAAATCTTGATTAAGTATAATAAACAAATAAATTAAAAATGGGAAAAATATGAATCATAAAGAAAAACCAGAAATTTTACCGAAATACGATTTTAATTGCGATTTAACGGAAAAATCAGAATTACTTAATTATGTAAGTTCTGTTAATATTTCAAGTGGATTTGATAAAAAAAATCCATTAGAAATAAAATCTTTACTTTTGCAAGCTAAGGAAAAAAATATAATAATCGGCGGAAATATAGGATTTACAGGTAAGAAAAATCTTAAGGAAGATGAGATTGAAGCATTGGTAATATATCAGGTAGGTTCAATTTTATCATTTGCAAAAGCACTTAATATTGATATAGAACATATCAGACCTTGTGAGGATTTGTATATTAAAGCAAGTGAAGATTATAATGTTTCAAAAGCAATTGCAATGGGAATTAAAAAATGTTCTCAATGGTTAAATTATGTAGGGCTTTTCGGAGAAAATATTCAAAAAGTCGGCGATGATGTAAAAATCTGTATCGCACAAGAACTTCTTCCCGAAAAAATCTATACACCGCAAGGGTTTATAGATAAATCAAAAAATGATATTGAAGACATAACGTTTTTAATGACCAGATTACAAAATTTAGTGAAAAATTCTAAAATATACACAAATTCAGGTGAAAGTCTTGATATAAAAATAGATACAATCCATTTTCAAAATAAAGATTTTTCATTAGAATTTATAAAAAGAGCAAAACAAATAATAGAACCTGTTTCAATAAATTGCAAAAAAGCGATTTTATCAGGTTGGGTATAGGGAAAATTTATGAAAAATATAAAAATGCCAAAAGATATAGGTTGGTTATTGCCGGGAATGCAAGTTAAAAGATGGTTTGCTTTAACATTTTTCGGAACACTTTTAATGGCTTTCGGTGCAATGATTTTGTTTAATATGCGTCCTGTATTACTTACATTTGAATTTTTAAGAAAATTTGCACTATCTTATTCGACCGAATGGATTGCAGTAATATTAATAGTTTTAGGTGCATTTTTATTTTTCAAAAGTTGGCAAAAAACAAATTTTTCAATGCTTGATTTAACAAATGAACAAGATCAACAAACATTATTAGAACATATTTATAGAAGACGTAAATTAAATAGAGGGCCAAAAATCGTTGCAGTTGGTGGCGGAACAGGTTTGTCCATGTTATTAAAAGGGATTAAAAAAATTACCAATAATATAACTGCAGTTGTAACAGTCGGCGATGACGGCGGAAGTTCAGGCAGACTTCGTGAAGAATTGGGAGTGCTTCCACCGGGAGATATAAGAAATTGTATTACCGCACTTGCAGATGACGAAAATTTAGTTACGGAACTTTTTAGATATCGTTTTAAAAACGGTGAAGGTCTTGAAGGGCACAGTTTCGGAAACTTATTTTTAACAGCACTTTGCTCAATTACAGGCGATATGGTTCGTGCAGTGAAAGAATCTTCAAATGTTTTATCAATAAGAGGAAGGGTTTTGCCTTCAACATTAGATGATATGCGTCTTGTAGCAGAAATGGAAGACGGACAAATTATTAAAGGGGAATCTAATATTCCGGAAGTAAACGGTAAAATAAAAAGATTGTATACCGAACCTGCAAATTGTGAAGCTTTGGAAGATGTAATTACCGCAATAAAAGATGCCGAGTTAATTATTTTAGGACCCGGAAGCCTTTATACAAGCGTAATTCCTAATTTATTAATAAAAGAGATAACATCTGAAATTGCGAAATCAAAAGCTAAGAAAATTTATGTTTGTAATATTATGACTCAACCCGGTGAAACTACTGATTACAAAGCTTCTGATCATATAAAAGCTATTTTTAATAATGCTCAAAATAATAATCTTATAGAAGCAGTTCTCGTAAATAATCATTTGCCTAATAATCTTGCTGATAAATATCAAGAAGCCGGACAATATCCTGTAAAAATTGATAATGAAGAAATTAAAAAATTGAATGTGGAAATTGTATCTACAAGACTTATCGAAGAGAATAAAGAAGGTTTAGTAAGACATAGTTCTCATAGGGTTGCAAGAGCTGTTTATCATTGGTACAAAAAGAAACAAAGAGATAACAAATAAGAAAGATTTATTATGACTGAATTTAAAAAAATTACAGTAAGAACAATTCAAAAACTTAAAAACAGAAATGAAAAAATAACTGCCCTAACTGCTTATGATTATTCAACAGCCAAATATCTTGATGAAGCAGGTGTTGAAATGATTTTAATCGGAGATTCTTTAGCGATGGTGGCATTGGGTTATGAAACCACTCATTCTGTCGGAATTGATGAAATGCTTATATTTACAAAAGCGGTTGCAAAAGGGACAAAAAGAGCCTTAATTTGCGGAGACATGCCTTTTTTAAGTTATCATACCGATATTCAAACTGCAATTGAAAATGCAGGTAAAATGATTAAATCAGGTGCAAATGCCGTTAAAATTGAAGGTGGAAATAAATATATAGTTGAAGTTGTTGAACGGCTTGTGCAGAGTGGAATTCCCGTTTTGGGGCATTTAGGTTTTACTCCTCAATTTTTGAATACAATCGGTGGATATAATATTCAGGGTAAATCTTACGGAGCAACACTTGAACTCCTTGAACAAGCAAAGTTGCTTGAAAAAGCAGGGGCTTTTGCAATTGTTCTTGAAATGGTTCCTGAAGAAAGTTCAAAATATATTACAGAAAATCTTAATATTCCGACTTTTGGAATTGGTGCAGGAAGATTTTGTTCCGGACAAATTCTCGTATCTGACGATGTTTTAGGCAAATTTGACGGATTTACTCCTAAATTTGCAAGAAAATATACTGATTTGAAATCAATAATTACGGAAGAAACAAAAAATTATATTAATGACGTGAAAAATTCAGAGTTTCCTTCTGAAAATGAGGTTTTTCACCTTCCTGAAGAAGAATTAAAACAACTTGAATTGAGAACGCTTCAACATAATTAATTTTTAATTAACAAAAATTTTTTTTATCGAGTTTTGTATATTTACTATGCAGATAAATTCTATAAATATAGCTTTAAATAATAATTTAATAAATTCTGTTGAAATATCTAAGGCGAATTTTTTGCATACAAAAAATTCGCCTCAAAAAATTGATAAATTTGAAAAAACAAATTTGCAAAATTCACCTTCTTTTGAAGGTTTGTTATCAAAATCAAAAAATATTATAAATTTTGTTCCTGCAAAAAACCTTGAAGAAGCAAATAATTTTGCAGAAAAAACTTTAGGTATAAAATATTTTGAAATAAAAAATCTTGAGATTGCAAATTGGGTGAATGAAGGTTTAAGTAATTTAAAAAATTATACCAAAGCGGAATTTCCTGAAAAAATTCTTTCAAAAAATTTTAAAAATAATGTTTTTGCAGAAACAAGTTATAATGAAAAATCCATTACTTTTAATGAAAATTATCAAACAAAATATTTTGATAATTATTTAAAAATATTAGAAAACAAAGTTTTAATTAAAAAAAAGAATAAATATTATCCTATAGATATAAATCTTGCCAACCAAAAAGAAATAGATAAAAAAGCAATATCTATACTTAAAGAAAAAGAAAAACTCTCTGGTAAATCTTCTTCTTTAAAAATT
>CAYYAL010000001.1:48923-68439 GCA_964469445.1 uncultured Muribaculaceae bacterium | reverse complement strand
TTTAAAAATTCTAATAAATATACAAAAAAGGTTTTGGAAGAAAAATATGATAAATTTGCGACGATTTATCATGAAATGGGTCATGTCAAACATATTAAAAAAGAAATAATAACTAAAAAAGGAAGATTTTTGTTAAAAGAATTGACACCGAAACAGCTTGAAAAATTTAAGAAAACAGTCTCATTAATTTCTCCTTATGCAACAAAAAATTATGTGGAATTTGTAGCGGAATTTTATGAAAAAATGGTTTCAAGATTTATAGAAATAAGAAAAGAAAGCCCGAAGATGCCTGTATTTTTAGCAAAAATAAAGGCAAAAAGGGAATGGCCAAAAAATCTTCGTATTTTATATAAAAAATCCGGTGGGCCAGCTCTATAAAAAGCTTTAATTATTAATGATTTTTCCATTGCTTTCAAAATATGTGTGTGGTAAAATGTTGATGTGATTTTTTTCACAAAAGAAATCTTATTTTTTGATAAAAATTAATAAGAACGTGTCATTTTATAATGGAGAAATAATAGTGGAAGTTAAAGAAAAAATCGATTTTCCCAAGATTGATGAAATAATTCAATCTTATGGAGCAAAAAAATCAAACTTAATTGCAATTTTGCAACAAATTCAAGAAGAATATCGTTATCTACCGGAAGAAGCGATGATTTATGTAGGAACAAAAATTGAAGGATTATCACCTGCGACAGTTTTTGGAGTAGCAACATTTTATGCTCAATTTTCTTTAGAGAAAAAAGGGAAATACGAAATCAAATGTTGTGATGGAACGGCATGTCATGTTCGAGGTTCAATGCCTGTTTTAAACGCAATAAGAGCAAAATTAAATTTAAAAGCTGATCAATTAACAACTGATGACGGGCTTTTTTCTTTAGAAACAGTAAGTTGTTTAGGTGCTTGTGGGCTTGCTCCTGTAATGGTTGTTAACGGTAAAGTTTATCCTCAAATGACTTCAGATGCTGTTAAAATCATTTTGGACACAATTATACAGGAGGAAGTTAAATAATGAATATTGATATAATTAAAGAGCAAGAAAAAGCCAATAAACTTATAAACGAACAAGGTTTAAGAGTTCTTGTATGTACAGGGACAGGTTGTATTGCAAACGGTTCATTAAATGTTATTGAAAAGTTTAAAAATTTAGGATTAAATGTTTCTGAATTGACAAATCACGATAAAATTACAATGGTTCCGACGGGTTGTCATGGTTTTTGTGAACAAGGTGTTTTGGTAATTATTCCAGAAATGCACACAACTTATGTAAAAGTTAAAGAAGAAGATGTTGAAGAAATATTTAATTCTCATATCATTGGTGGGAAACCTGTTGAAAGATTGTTATATACTGATCCGAAAACAAATCAACATGTACTTAAAAATGATGATATAAATTTTTACGCAAAACAAACAAGAACAGCTCTTGCAAATTGCGGAAAAATAAATGCAGAATGTCTTGATGAAGCAATTTCTGTTCATGGGTATGAAGCATTATCAAATGTATTAAAAGAAAATAATCCTGAAAAAGTTGTTGAAGAAATAACAAAATCAGGTTTAAGAGGTAGAGGCGGCGGAGGATTTCCGACAGGTTTGAAGTGGAAATTTACGGCAGCAAACAGGGGCGGAAAATCTTACGTAGTATGTAACGGAGATGAAGGTGACCCTGGTGCATTTATGGATAGAAGTGTTATGGAAGGCGACCCTCATAAACTTCTTGAAGGTATGGCGATTGCAGGTTTTGCAATTGGTGCTGATGAAGCTTATATATATGTTCGAGCAGAATATCCGCTTGCTATTAAAAGACTTAGAATTGCTATTAAACAAGCAGAAGAAAGAAATATTTTAGGTAAAAACATAATGGGAACTGATTTCTCATTTGAAATTCATATTAAAGAAGGTGCCGGAGCATTTGTTTGCGGAGAAGAAACAGCTCTTATCGCATCAATTGAAGGTGAAAGAGGAATGCCAAGACCAAAACCGCCATTTCCTGCAAATAAAGGGTTGTTCGGAAGACCTACATTAATCAATAACGTAGAAACATTGGCAAATGTTCCTGTTATTTTACGAAAAGGTGCTGATTGGTTCAGTTCAATGGGAACAGAAGCTTCGAAAGGTACAAAAACATTTGCACTTACGGGAGAAGTTAATAATACAGGTTTGATAGAAGTTCCTATGGGAACAACTTTAAGAGAAATTGTTTTTGATATCGGTGGTGGTATCAGAGGCGGTAAGAAGTTTAAAGCTGTCCAAATCGGCGGTCCATCAGGTGGTTGTTTGACAGAAGAACATTTAGATATTCCTATGGATTATGACAACTTGATAAAAGCAGGTGCGATGGTAGGTTCAGGCGGACTTGTAGTAATGGCGGAAGATACTTGTATGGTTGAAGTCGCTCGTTTCTTCCTTAATTTTACACAAAATGAATCTTGCGGAAAATGTGTTCCTTGTCGTGAAGGTACAAAGAACATGTTGAAAATATTAGAAAAAATCGTAGCAGGTAAAGGTGAAATGGAAGACCTTGATACATTGGAAGAACTTGCTCTTGCAGTAAAAGACGGTTCTTTATGCGGTCTTGGAAAAACTGCTCCAAATCCTGTTTTATCAACATTAAAATATTTCAGAGATGAATATATTTCTCATATCAGAGATAAAAAATGTCCGGCAGGTGTTTGTACAGCAATGAAAAAGATTGTTATACAAGAAGATGTTTGTAAAGGTTGCACAAAATGTGCAAGAACTTGTCCTGTCGGAGCTATTTCGGGAGAAGTTAAAAAACCTCATAAAATCGATCAAGCAAAATGTATTAAATGTGAAGCTTGTCTTAAAGCTTGTCCATTTAAGGCTATTGTTCAAGAGTAAAATTAATTAAAATAAAGGAATAAAAAATGACAGATAAAAAAACATTATTTATAGAAGGCAAAGAGGTTGAATTTACAAATGAACCAAATCTTCTTGAAGTTATAAGAAAAGCAGGGTTTAATATTCCTACTTTTTGTTATCGACCTGATTTAACTCAATTCGGAGCATGCAGAATGTGTGTTGTAGAAGTTGTTTATCCAAACGGAAGAACAATGATAAATTCATCTTGTACAATGCCTCCTGAATGTGGAATTAACGTTAAAATAAATACAGAAAAAGTCAGAAGAATAAGAAAAACTGTTCTTGAACTTCTTCTTGCGAATCATGACAGAGAATGTACAACTTGCGATAAGTCAGGTTATTGCGAATTGCAAAAATATTCTGAAGAATACGGTATTAGAGATATTAAATATCCGACAAAAACAAAAGAAGAATTTTTGCCGATAGATGACAGTAATCCTTCAATAGTCAGAGACCCTAATAAATGTATTCTTTGCGGAGCTTGTGTAAGAGCTTGTGAAGAATTTCAAGGACATGCAGTTCTTGGGTTTGCAAACAGAGGTTCAAACACAGTTGTACAACCAATGAATGGCAAATGTTTATCAGAAGTTGATTGTGTATTCTGCGGTCAATGTCAAGCGGTTTGTCCGACAGGTGCTTTGACTGTTAAAAATGATGTTGATAATGTTTGGAAAGAAATTCATAATCCTGAAAAAACAGTTGTTGTACAAATGGCACCTTCTGTAAGAGTTGGACTTGGTGAAGCTTTCGGAATGGAAGTGGGTACAAATGTTATCAAAAAATTAAATAATGCCTTAAGAAAATTAGGTTTTAATTATGTTTTTGATACAAACTTCTCTGCTGATTTAACAATTATGGAAGAAGCAAATGAATTTTTAGACAGATTGAATAATAAAAAGGTATTGCCGTTATTTACATCTTGTTGCCCGGCATGGGTCAGATATATGGAAACTCAACATCCTGATATGCTTGGACATTTATCAAGTTGCAAATCACCTCAAGGCATGCTTTCTCCTGTTTTAAAAGAATTAATGCCAAAATATTTTGAAGACGTTAAAGCAGAAAATTTAGTTGTTGTTTCAATAATGCCTTGTACAGCTAAAAAATATGAAGCAAAACGTTCTCAATTAAGAAAAGACGGAAAATTTGAAACAGATTATGTTTTAACAACAAAAGAAATTGCTCAAATGATAAAAGGAGCAGGAATTGATTTTGCGATGTTAGAAGAAGAAGAAAATGATTCACCGTTCGGTCAATATACAGGTGCAGGAACAATTTTCGGAGCTTCCGGCGGAGTTGCAGAAGCTGCTGTCAGAACTGCTTACGAAGCTGTTACAGGTGAAACATTAAAAAATGTTGATTTTAAAGTTTTAAGAGGTGTTGATAAAAATTCTCGTACCAAAGATGCTGAAATTGATATTAAAGGTATAAAAGTCGGCGTAAGAGTTGTTTCTACATTGAAAGAAGCTGAAAAATCAATTCAAGAAATTAAAAACGGAACTGCTAAATTCCATATTCTTGAAGTTATGGCATGCCCCGGTGGTTGTATAAATGGTGCAGGTCAACCGATGAGCTGTGATAATTCCAAAATAAAAGAAGTTCGTGCAGAAGGTCTTTATAAGGAAGATAAAGAACTTCCTTTCAGAAAATCGCATGAAAATCCTGATATTAAAAAACTTTATGCAGAATATTTAGAAAAACCAAATTCTCATAAAGCACATGAATTATTACATACAACTTATGCAGATATGTTTAAAAAATCTTATAAGGATTTGAAATAATATAAAAGATAGTAAATAAAAGGGCGGAGCCGAAGGCTCCGCCCTTTTATTTTAAAAATTTTAATGAATTTTTCTAAAGAATTCTTCTGCAATAAGTTGAGAGTATTTATTTTTTTCATTAACAGATAATAGCAGTCTATTTTCACCGTCATTATTTTCAACGGCGGCAATAATTCCTGAGACTTCTCCGATAGGTAAATTTTTAACTTTTGCATTAAATCTTACGTATTGGGCATTATCATCAAAAGCTCTCATAGAACCTTTTTTAGTAATTTTTAAATCTTCAACATTAATATATTGATACTTAAATTTCTTGGTCAAATCGTGTAGTTTTTTTTCGACCTTATCTTCTTGAAAGTCTTCGGGGGTTAAAAGCGGTTTAAGTCCGCTATCCACAACAATCATTTTTTGACCGCTTGCGGTGTGTTCTGCAAGAACTCCGCTGTACCCAAGGGCATTTACGGATTTTGCAATTTCAAATTCTTCTCCTATGCGAGAAAAATCACCTATTTTTTTTGTTTTTTCTAACATTGAACTTTGGGAATTATGTGTAATATTGTTATACCAATCAACAACATAATCCACCCCGCCGATTGATTTAAAACCGATAAAGGCGAGAACCAATATAATTGCTGAAATTAATCTTTTTAAACAACCCATTTTCAAATCCTTATGATTTATATTATAATTATATTATGAGCAAAAGTGAAATCAACCATATAAATAGTTTAGATGTGGAGTTGGAAGAAACAACGCCTATTATGAGGCAATATCTTGAGATAAAACGTAAAAATCAAGATTGCATAATTTTGTTTCGACTTGGTGATTTTTATGAAACTTTTTTTGAAGATGCTCATACGATGTCAAAAGAATTGGAACTTACATTAACGGGAAAAGATGCTGGAAATATCGGAAGAATTCCGCTTGCTGGAATTCCTGTTAAAGCGTTTGAAAATTATGTTGAAAAACTTGTAAAAAAAGGGTATAAAATTGCAGTTGCAGAGCAATTAGAAGATCCAAAAACTACTAAAAATCTTGTAAAAAGGGGTTTGGTAAGAATTATTACGGCAGGAACTTTAATTGAAAATAATTTGCTTGAAACGACTTCAAATAATTACATTTGTGCTGTTTTTGAAGATAAAAAGACAAATATTTTTGGATTTTCTTATACAGATATTTCAACGGGTGAGTTTAAAGTTACGGAAGGGAAATTAGATTTAATTTTATCGGAACTTGCCAGAATTAAACCATCGGAAGTTATCGCACCTGCAATTCAAGATGAAATCAAACCTTTTCAGATTGTACCGGAAGAAAGAGTTGACTTGCCTGAAGAAATTACTAAATTTTATAATTGTTCAAAAATTCCTGCAAATATTTTTGATAAAAATATTGCGATAAAAAATCTTCAAGCTGTTTTTAATTCAAAATCCTTAGAAGCTTTCGGATATGAAAATTATAAGACAGGGTTTTTATCGGCAGGGGCTTTGGTCGCATATATTTGGGAAACTTTAAAAGATAACATTCCGAAATTTGATACAATTCAAACTTATGAACTTTCGGGATACGTTTTGATGGATATTTCTACAAGAAAAAATCTTGAATTAACAGAAACATTGAGAGAAAAAAATAAATATGGTTCTTTGCTTTGGGCAATTGACAGAACAAATACGAATATGGGTGCAAGACTTCTCAAATCGTGGGTTTGCCAACCGTTAAAAAATATTGATGAAATTGTTTCAAGACAAAATCTTGTCGAGAATATTATCGGACAAAAGCAGGTTATGTTTAATCTTTCAAAAATTTTGGAAAATGTTTATGATATTGAAAGGCTTGCGACAAAATTATCGAATAATTCTGCAAATCCTCGTGATTTCTTAAGTCTTAAAGATACACTTTTGCAACTTCCGTCTTTGGCAGAACAGGTTGAACATATTGATAAAACTATGTTTGAGCGTTTAAATTTGTATAAAGATGAATTGGTAGAATTTGCACAAATAATAGAAAAAACGATTTCTCAAAATGCACCGATTACAATAAAAGAAGGCGGTGTGATAAATCTTGGGGTAAGTGAAGAACTTGATTATTTTAGAGATTTGCTTTTAGGTGGCGAAAAATGGTTAAAAGAATTTGAAGAAAAAGAGAAAGAAAAAAGCGGAATTAAATTTTTAAAAGTCGGATATAATAGGGTTTTTGGCTATTTTATCGAAATTACAAATTCAAACTTAAATCTTATTCCATCGAATTATATTAGAAAACAAACGCTTACAGGTGCCGAAAGATTTATTACAGAAGAACTTAAAAAACACGAAGACGATGTGTTATCAGCTCAATTTAAGTCGCAAGAACTTGAATATAAAATATTCTGCGATTTGAGAGAATATTCAAAAGAATATGTGAGCAAAATAAGAGAAACGGCATTATTAATTGCAAAAATAGATGTATTGAATTCATTTGCAATAATTTCATCAGAAAGCAATTATACAAAACCAACGATTGATGAAAGCAATGATTTTATAATCAAAAACGGACGTCATGCCGTTTTGGAAAAGATTTTGCCATTAGGAACTTATGTTTCAAATGATATAGAATTAGGTTCTGAAGAAAATCAAACGGAATTTATGATATTAACTGGGCCGAATATGGCTGGGAAATCTACTTATATGAGGCAAAACGCACTTATTACGATACTTGCACAAATCGGTTGTTTTGTGCCTTGTGATTTTGCAAAAATAGGTGTTGCGGATAAAATATTTACTCGGGTCGGAGCTTCTGATGATTTGACTTTGGGACAATCGACATTTATGGTTGAGATGATTGAAACAGCTAATATATTAAATTCCGCAACAGGTCGTAGTTTGATATTGCTTGATGAAATCGGTAGAGGAACAAGTACTTATGATGGGGTTGCAATTGCTTGGGCGGTTGCAGAATATATCGTAAATTCTATTCATGCCAGAACAATTTTTGCAACTCATTATCACGAACTTAATGTTATGGCGAAAACTTATCCAAAGATAAAAAATTATAGAATAACGATTTCAGAAGAAAACGGCAAAATCGAATTTTTAAGAAAAATTGTTCAAGGCGGAGCAAGTAAGTCTTATGGAATTCAAGTCGCAAAAATGGCAGGACTTCCGAATAAAATTATTGAAAATGCTCAAAATTTAATGGATAAAATGCAAAAAGACCATGCAAAAAATCTTTCTTCAAATAAAAAATTGTCCAATGATGATGCGGAAGCTCCGCAAATGACTTTGTTTTAAAAATTAAGTTTTGCGATTTTGGCATCAAAAACGCTTTCCACATCAACGCCGTTTAAAATTTGGCTGATAAGAATATTTGGTGTAATATCTTTTATATTTCTGAAATGTTTTAAAATGCCGATAACCTTTGCTTCAGAATATTCTTCAATAAGTCTTGGAACGGATTTCATAGCATTATTTGCTGTTGCGGGATAATCGTTTATAATAATTCCTCTTACATTTATCTTGTTTTCAAAAGCTTTATTAATGCTTAAAAGAGTTGAATTAATGCAATCCAAATCAGGTTTTGTAACAATAATAACGGGTAATTTTAAAGTTTTTATTAAATCGGAAGTTATTTTTCCTTGAGCAAGAGGGGTGGAAATTCCGCCGATGCCGTCTGCAATTAAACATTCATGCCCTATTTTTAAATCGTTATAATCTTTTTTTATAACATCTAAATTAATTTCAACATTTTCAAGTTCGGCTGAAATTCTTGGGGTCGCATTTTCCTTAAAAAGATAGGTAGAAGCCGTCTTTATATAAGGGTCTAAACTTGAAACAAAGGCTAAATCCGGAGATTGCATAAATACAGAACGTGGAATTGCAGCTGTTTGGATTGGTTTATAAACACAAGTTTGATATCCTAAGCTTTGCATTGTAACGGCTAAGCCCGCAGATACAAGCGTTTTTCCGCAATTTATATTACTTCCTGTAACAAAAATATTTAACATAGATTTATTTTAGCATAATAAAATAATATATTTTATAGTATAATCTTTTAAGAAGGATTTTATTCGGTTTTATTAATGAAAAAAGTTATTTTATCTTTTATTTTAATATTTTTATTTTCAACATCGCAAATGTGTTTTGCAAAACCGCTTTTTGCAGCTGATGCTATAAATAATTTTAAACAAGATGCTGTTGTAAAAGCTGATTATAAAGAAATAAAAAAACAACTTGAATTGCAACAGAAATATTCAAATAAATATGATTTAGAAAATTTAAAAACAGTTTATTCAAAAGATTTTATAAATGCAGACGGATTTAATTATGATATTTATTTTGATTTAATAAAAAAAACTTGGGAAACATATTCTGATATAAAATATGAAACAACATTGAATAATATTGTAATAAACGGGGATTATGCAATAGCACAAGTTGAAGATAAAGCTTTTGCGACAACAAGTGCAAGAAGCGAGGCTATAAAGGATTGCGGATATTTGCAAAGCAATTCGCAAACTTATTATTATTTCAAAAAAATAGGAAATAAGTGGTTAATAATTGCTGATAGAGTAATTTATGAAAAAACATTTTTGAAATACGGTATAGCTAAAACAACAAAGATTGATATCGTCGCACCGATACAGATAACTGCCGATGAAGAATATACCACAAGCCTTTTTGTAGAGCCTCAAAAAGATACAATTGTAATTGCATCTATCGGGCAAGAAGATATAACCTATCCGCAGGTAACTGCACCTGAAATATTTAGAAAAATGTCTGTTGATGGTGTTTTGGAAAGAGTTTTTACTTCCAATAAAAAAGATATAAATGAATATTCGGTCGCAAGTATCGGGTTTACGAGTGCCAAAATCGGTGATAATAATGATTTAAAGATTTATATTACAGGTTTGGGATTTGTTATGTCGAGAGTAAATGTTATTCCTAAAAATAATTTTGTAAAATTTGAAGAAAAAGTGAAAAATGGCGAAAAAAATATTAAGTAAAATTTCATATCTCGTTATAACGTTCTTGTTTTTCACCTACGTGAACGGTGTTTTTTCAAATTTGATTGTAGCAAGTATTAAAGGTGGGTTTTCAGTTGAGCCTAATGCTTTTGTTGTTTTAAATTATGTCAAAAATACAGGTGCTGCTTTTAGTATTTTGGAAAATTCCACGGATTTGTTGATAGGAATATCAATTGCCGTTGTCATAATAATTTTGTATTATCTGTTGAGATGCCTTAAATCAATTCCGATGAAAGAGATTTTGCTATATTCTTTACTTTTGGCAGGTGTTGTCGGAAATCTTTATGAAAGAATTATGTTGGGATTTGTGAGAGATTATTTCCAATTTACGTTTATAAATTTTCCTGTTTTTAATATTTCAGATATATTTATAACTCTTGGAATTTTCGGAATAATCATTCTGACATTGTTAAAAAAGTCTTAAAATATGGAAAAACACTATTTAAAAATAGATGAAAAAAATGAAGATATTCGTTTAGATGTTTATGTAAGTGAGGTTTTTGAAAATATTTCCCGCTCAAAGATACAAGATTTGATTAAAAACGGTGATATAAAAGTAAATTCCAAATTACAGAAACCGTCATATAAATTAAAATGTGATGATGAGGTTGAAATAGGTTTAAAAGAAGACGAGCAGATTTTAATTCCGCCACAAGATATTCCGCTTGATATTGTATATGAAGATGAGAATATGCTTGTTGTAAATAAGCCGTCAGGCATGCTTACGCACCCTACAACGATTGAAAGACAAAATACACTTGTGAATGCTCTTTTGTATAAATACGGAGAAAATTTATCCGATATAAACGGCGAATTTCGCAGGGGAATTTTGCATAGGCTTGATAGAAATACTTCAGGGCTTTTAATGGTTGCAAAAAATAACAAGGCTCATGAATTTCTTACAAATCAAATTAAAGAAAAAACGGCGGTTAGAAAATATCTTTCGGTTGTTAAAGGCAAAATTGAAAAAGATTTGGAAATAAATATGCCTATCGGAAGACATAAAAAAGAGCCGAAAATGGCAATTGATGTGCTTGGCAAAAAGGCTTTGACAAAGATAAAAGTGCTTGAAAATTTTAGAAATTTCACTTATATCGAATGCACACTTTCGACAGGCAGAACTCATCAGATAAGAGTTCATTTGAGTTCAATTAAGCGACCTGTTTTAAATGATACATTATATGGGGCGGGAATGTTTAAGGTTAGGACACAAGAGCAGGTTTTACAAGCTTATAAACTCAGCTTTACAAAACCTTTTGGTGATGAAATAATAAATTTAGAGATTTCGCCTGATGAAAAAATTCAAAAAGTTTTAACGTATTTGAAAAATAATAAGGAGCAGTTATGAGAAAAATTCTTAATTTTTTAGCATTAGTTTTGGTAATATTTGCAGCTTTGGTTTTAATTTATAACACAAGCCAAACGGTGGAATTGACATTTTGGAATACAGCAGATGGTCAAGAAGCTTCATTTATGGCATTTAATTTTGCAGCGATAGGGCTAATCCTTTTTACAACTGGGTTGATAGCAGGCATGTTGTGGGTTTGCGGAATGTATTTTGAATTGCAAGGTAAAATGAAAAAATATAAAAAAGAAATTGAAAAAAAATCTATCGGAGCAGATACTTCAAATTCTCAAATACAAGTTTTGGAAAATAAAATTCAAGTTCTTGAAAAAGCTTTGCAAGACAGTTTAGATAAATGAGAATGAAATATTAAATAATTTTGAAAGGTGCAAATTTTTTGTATTTTATTGATTAATATTTAAAAAGAATAATTCGTTGATAATTCGCCATTTGGCAGTTCAAAAATCATTTTTCCATTTATACAATAAACATTTGGAATGCCTTTTTTACGATTATTTTCTTGAGCTTTTTTGACGGCTCTATTGCCTATTTTTATTAATTTATCAGTAAAATTTTTTTTCATTATTTTAAATCCTTAATAAATTCATTATACAAGGCTTCATTATAAATTTCAATCTCTGTGGTATTTTGTTTTGCTACGATAATATATTCAGAAGAACCGTTATAAACTAAATTCCATTCGTCAACCAAATTTTTATATTTATTCCAAAAATTATTTTTACTGCGATAAAATCTTCTGATTACATCTTCTTCCGGAACATTGTGTCCTCCACCCAAAACCCTTATTTTTATTCTATTTATACACATTTCAAAAGTGTTAACAAAAGAATATATTAATATAATTTTATAATTTAATGCCATTGCTTTCTTAATTGTTTTTAGATGGTTATTTCCTGCTAAAGTTGTTTCAATAGCAAAAGATTTTTCGGAATTAAAAAAAGTTGTGAGTTTTTTTAGAAATATTTTACCTGCTTGTATTTTAACGCTTTCAATATTATTCGGACAAAGTTCTTTTGCAATTTCATCAGCATTCAAAAAATCAAGATTTTCTTCAGGTAAAAATTCTGTTGCTAAAGTGCTTTTCCCGCTGCCATTTGCTCCGGCAATAATATATAGATATTTTTCAGATTTTCTCATAAAATTATTATAGCATGTAAAGAATTTATTTAATCATCTGATCGACAGTCATAATCAAAATACCTTTTCCGCCTAATGCTTTAAGCTTTTGTATACTGTCATAAATTTTATCTTTGTCGACAACAACGTGAATAACGACATTTTTTTCGTCATTCATCAAAGGCATTACTGTTGGGGAAGACAACCCCGGCAAAAATTCTTTTACTTTAGATAAATTTTCTTTTGCAATGTGTGCCATTAAATATTTTTTATCTTGAGCGTCAATTACGGAATTTAAAGCTAAAATAAGTGCATCAACACTGTTTTTTTGTTTTTGCGATAAATCACGTCTTGCAATTACAACGGCGGAAGATTCTAAAATTTTATCAAGGATTTTCAATTTGTTTGCTTTTAAAGTGGAACCTGATGAAGTTATATCTACAACGACATTTGACAATCCCAATCTCGGAGTTATTTCCGTCGCCCCTGAAACTTCAATAACTTTTGCTTTTTTGCCTAATTTTTCAAAATATTTTTTTGCAATATTGGGAAAACTTGTTGCGACTTTAATTTCAGAAGGTAGGTCTGAGATTTTGTTAAATTCATCTTCTTCTTTAACCGCAACAATCATTTCGCAATAGCCGAAATTTAATTTTTTAACGATTTCGACATCAACTTCTGTTTCAATAACAATATCGTAACCGGTAAATCCGACGTCAGCAACGCCGTCTTCGACAAATTTCGGAATATCTTGTGTTCGTACAAAAATAAGAGAATAATTTCCGTCTTTTGTGGAAACTTGCAAAGTTCTTTCATCTTTTGACGGAAAAGAAAGACCTGCTTTTTCTAACAAATCATAAATCTTTTCTGATAATCTCCCTTTATTCGGTATCGCAATTTTAAGTTGTTCCATAAAAAAATCCTCTTATTTATTTTAAATACATTATCACACAAATAAAAATTTATTTTAAAATTTGTTTATTATAAAATGTTTTGGGAGAAAGATTATGCTAGTAAATAAAATATCAGAATTAAGAGAAAAAATTTCAAATTGGAAACGAGAAGGATTAACAATTGGGTTTATTCCGACAATGGGGGCTTTGCATGACGGGCATCTAAGCTTAATTAAGAGAAGCGTTGAAAAATGCGACAGGACAATAGTTTCTGTTTTTGTAAATCCGACACAATTTGGAGTAAATGAAGATTTCGACAAATACCCGAGAGTTTTGGAAAACGATATGAATTTGTGCAAAAAAGCAGGTGCGGATATAATTTTTGCACCGAGTGTTTTGGAAATGTACGGGGAAGAAAAAATATTATCAAATGATTTTTTGACTTACGTAATTCCGCCGTATTTTTATGTGGACAAGCTTTGCGGAAAACAACGTGTCGGACATTTTGACGGAGTTTGCACGGTTGTTTCAAAATTTTTTAATATAGTTCAACCTGATTTTGCATTTTTCGGTCAAAAAGATGCTCAACAATTAGTTATAATAAAGAAAATGGTTAAGGATTTGAATTTTCCGATAGAAATAATTCCTTGTCCTATCGTAAGAGAAGAAAGCGGACTTGCTCTAAGTTCAAGAAATAAATATTTAACTGAAGACGGGAAAAATGACGCACTTGCTTTAAGTAAAATTTTATTCAATATAAAAACTTGTTATAAAAAAGGGATATGCGATGTTCAGGCACTTAAAGAAACTTCTTTTTCGTTTTTGAAAGATGGAGTGCATGAGCTTGATTACCTTGAATTTGTTGATAAAAACACATTGGAATTTAAAAAAGAAGCAGATAGCGATACATTAGTTCTTATTGCTTTAAAAATAGGTTCCGTAAGATTGATTGATAATATTGAATTATCGTGATATTATCGAAACATAACTTTTCTATTTTGTAAGGATTTTTATGGCATATACAAGAAAAATGGAACTTGATTTGAAAGAATATATTGAAGAAATGAATTCGAGAGGTTCCGGCGGGTATTCGACACATAAATATAATAATTTAAAGATATCTTTTGATATGTCAAAATCAAGTCGTCCGCATTTTGTTGTTGCAATCGGGATATCTTCTGCCATGTTTAGTATGGAAACAGGTGAAAAGATATCAGGCGGATTGAGCGGAGAAGAAAAGTATATTCCCAGATGGCTTGCTCGAGGTTCTGTTAAATCAGAACTTGAAGCTATGTGGAGAGAAGAAGTTAGAGATAATAAAACAGTGAGATTTGATTAAGATGGATAGATTTTTTGGAATTATTGGAATTATTACAATTTTATTGATAGCATTTTTAATGTCTAATAATAAAAAATTGATTAATTTGAAAACAGTGTTTATGGGTTTACTTTTACAAGTATTATTGGCAGTTTTTATTTTAAAAGTTCCATTCGGTCAAGCTTTGTTTAAAGGTATAGGCGTTGGTATAGAAAAGATTTTGCAATTTTCACTTGAAGGTGCGAAATTTATGTTTGGACCTTTGGTTGATAATCCCGAAAGATTTCAAACGGTATTTGGAGCAGGAACTTTTGTTTTTGCAATTCAACTTCTCGCAACACTTATTTTTGTGATGGTTATTGTAAATATTCTTTATTATTACGGAATAATGCAGAGAATTGTCGCATTTTTGGGAAAAATAATGAATAAATTGATGGATATATCAGGTGCAGAAGCTTTATCAAATATTGCAAGCCCTTTTGTGGGACAGGTTTCAGCTCAAATTATGATAAAACAATATTTGCCGAATTTAACACGTTCAGAAATTTTAGCCTCAATGGCAGGTTCAATGGCATGCATTTCAGCCGGAGTTATGGCGATTTATGTCGGTTGGGGAATTCCTGCGGAATATCTTCTTGCGGCTTCAATGATGGCGGCTCCGGGGGCTATGGTTATCGCAAAAATAGTTTATCCTGAGGACAGGGAACCTGAAACTAAAAATGAGGTTAAAATCAGTAAAAGAAAAACGAGTGCGAATGTTTTAGATGCAATTGCAAAAGGTGCTAATGAAGGTATGAAAATTTCTCTAACCGTAATTGCAATGTTAATTTCACTTGTTGCCTTAATTTCAATGATAGATTTCTTGTTAGCGAAATTCGGTTTGCTTATATTTAATACATTCCACGTAAATTGCTTGTCAGTCGGAATTGATTTGACAAATTTATCAATGAAAATGCTTTTGGGTAAATTTTTCTCAATATTTGCTTACTTAATGGGCGTAGCATGGGATCAGGCAGGAATTGTCGGTCAATTGATGGGTACAAAATTTATATTAAATGAAACAATCGGATATATGGATTTGGTTCAAGTTAAAGATATATTGACGCCAAAGAGCTTTATCATCGCATCATTTGCACTTTGCGGATTTGCAAATGTAGGTTCTATCGCAACTCAAATCGGTGGTATCGGAGAAATTGCTCCTAAAATAAGAAAGAATTTGACAAGATTAGGTGTAAGAGCATTGATTTGCGGAACTTTAGCTTCTTATCTATCTGCTTGTATCGCAGGAATTTTGTTGTAATTCTGTTATTTGAGAATATAATCTTTTGGCAGGAAAATAATTCGGTAATAATTTTAAACATGTTTTAACCGAGGTTAAGGCTTTGTCTTGTTCTCCGAGTTTCATAAAATAATTTGCAAGCATTATGTGTAATTCAGGATCTTGATAAAAGTAATGTTTCCCTTTTTCCATATATTTATAAGCTAATTCTTCATAAGAATTATTTATTAAAAATCTTGCAACAAATTTGTAGCATTCTAAGTTTATTGAATTGAAAAAATGTGTAAATTCAAGCATTTTATCAATATATTCAGGTTTTTTTGCACTTAAAAATAAATCCAAATCAATTTCCAAAAAATTTCTTAGTTGAAAATATGTAGGAAAAAACATTTCTTTTTTCAGAAATAAATCAATAATTCCTTTAGCCCAAATGGCTCTTGGTGATTGTTCTTCGAGTTTCTCAAATATTTTATATGCGTTTAATAATTCGCCGTTTAAAAATTTGCAATAACCCAATTCCAAATCAAATCCGTTTTTAGAAAAAAAATCTTCGCAAGCGGAAATATTCCCCGAAAGTAATTCGGTTTTTGCTTTTTCATAGCAAAAATTAACCATTTATTTTTTCCTTACAATAACTTCATTTAATTTAGAAACAATACTGTTATCTTGTTTTATGGATAAATCTTTTAAAAGATTTAAACTTGCTACAGAAGCAGATTTACTCATTTCATTTGTAGCCTTAATTTGCTTATAAACCTCTTCCCTATAAATTTTTACGTCCATAGGTGCGGATATCGAGATTTTACAATTATCAAATTTTGATTCTAAAATTGTAATTTCTATATTATCGTTTATTATAATTTTTTGACCGTTTTTCCTTGATAAAACAAGCATTTTTTACTCCTTTTCGTCCTTGAATAAAGGACATTCAACTTCTAAATCACTACCGGATAAAATTATTTGACCGGCTTTATGATTTCTAAAGTTTATTATTATAGGAGCTAAAAGATTTATTGTGGATTTTCTAGGGTTTTCATGCGGAATTACAGCTATATTTAAAGCAGCTATATCTTCAGCAGACGTAATGTCTAATGCGTCTTGCACATTATCGTCAAGCGTGAAGGAATAAGGAATATCCCAAAAACTTGCAACAGTAACAGCAAAAGCGAGTTCAGGCGTTTTTACTGATTGTAACCATTTGAAGTTTGAATTTGTTTCCTGTTCTAACAAAATGAATTCATTCTCATCATCATAACCTAAAATCGGAATTACAAAGTTGAACAAGGATTTATCTTGAACTTCGACTTCCCCGAAGCGGGTTGTATTTATTGTTTTTACCATTTCCTTTTCCTATCTGTTATTGTTGTTGTTATTATCATAAAAATCTAAATTAGGCATCATTGAATTCATCATCATAGTTTGAAGCATTTCTTTCGACATACTGCCATTCCCACTTTTTGCCATCATATAAGGTAACATATTCATCATCATGTTATTATTATAATTGTTGTTATTGTTATTATTATTTCCCATCATCATTTGCAATTGTTGTAATTGTTGTTGCTGTGCCATAATATTTGGGTCTGACATGATTTTTGAAAAATCTTCTTTATTTTGATTTTCATTTGTTTTTTGAATTTGGGTTGAAGCAGGTACTGTATTTTGTGGATTTACAGCAGATGCAGTTGCATCATTTTTAACTAAACCGCTGAAACCGGCTCTTTCTAAAACTTTTAATGCAGCTACAATTTCTTCATTTGTCGGTTTTTTATCATTATTAAAATTAAGATATTTTTGTTTGCTGTAATCTTTGAAATTTCGCATATCCATTTCATTTACATCAGCACCTTCTTGGTTGATTTCTTTTTGTAAGGCTTCAAGTCTTTTTCCTTCAATTTCATTTCTGACCTTTGGAGAAAGACCGTCGCCGAATGGTTGTGCAATAAATTTATCTAAATCGGTCATATTATTTTTGCCGTCATCTTTTTTGCATTTATCAGGTGTTTCGAGGCATCTTGCACCTTGTTCTGCATAAGTTTCAAGCGTTGAATTTGGTTTTAGGGTCAAAACTTTTTTGTAGGAAGATATTGCCTTATCTTTATTTCCCATTTGAGTATAAGCCATTCCTAAATAGTAGTATATAACAGGGTTTGATGGGTCTTGTTTTTGAAGATATTCCATATCTTGCATACAACCTGTATAATTTCCTGTTTTATATTTATTTATTGCAGAATTAATTTGGCTTGAAGAAACACTTTTCGCCAAACAAGTCTGTTGCACCGCTAAAGCTAAAATAAAAATCAGTAAAAACTTTTTACACATTTATCCTCTTTTTTATTTTTTATTATTTTAATGATTTTTCACTAAAAATCAACCATTACTTATTTTTATTATAAGACAAAATTTGCTTTTTTATGTAATTCAAACAGATGATTTTATTTCCAAACATTTTTTATAAAAGTCAAAATATATTTTTGCATTTTTCTCTTTACCCAATTTTTTGTAAATATAAGCTAAATTGTAATAAATATCGGGTTCATTTTTGTTATAATTAACAGCATTAAGAAAGGCACTTTTTGCTTTTTTAAGTTCTCCGATATGAATGTATGCACAACCTAAATTATAGTAAGCATAAGCAAATTCAGATTTATATTTAATTGCGTTTTTATAATTCGCAATAGCAAGATTTGGTTTTTCTTCTTGTAAATAAATATTTGCTAAATTGTAATAAGCTTTATAAAATTTTTTATCAACTAAAATCGCTCTATTAAGCATAAAAACAGCTTCAGGCGTTTTGTCTTGATCTTGTAAAACATTTCCCAGTAATAACCAATCTTGAGCAGTACGTTCATCTTCCGGTATTGAAGAAATTATATCAAAAGATTTTTTTAAGTTATTATCAAGATAAAAAACTCGGGCTTGTGTTGATAAATTTGTTTCTTCATCAGTTTTTGCAGATTTCGCATTTTGAATTTCATCACAAAATCCGACACTTGCAAAACAAATAAAAACCACTAATAATAATATTTTTTTCATATAAAAATTATACTATAAATTTTGATTAATGTCGAAATCTGTTAGAAAATAGATTTTTTTAAAAAAAGTATTATAATAAGTAGTATAAAATTAATCTAATGGATTATAAATTTAGACCATTTGATTGAGGTAAAAAAAACGTTAAAAACGGATAATGTTAACGTAGGGGGAGCAGAATATGCTTGACAAGGTTACAAATACAGATTTATTGATAAATTCTCAGTTGGAAAAGAACAACGAGGTTAGTAAGCTTGCAACAAATCCGATAACAAACCCGTATGCAAATATTGATAAAAACTTACTTATAGACGAATCTGCAATATCAAATGAGGCTTTAAAACTTTTTGAAAAAGATAGTGATATTAAGTATTTTACAAAAATGGTTCTTAATTTGAATGGGGAAAGTGATTCTATAATGGAAACTTTATTTGCGAATGGAGTTGTTGATCCGTTTTCAGATGAAGCAGTTTCTGAATTAGTAGATAATGCAAAATTACTTGCAGACCTTGAAAAATAATTTTTATTATCGTATTTTGATTTAGCATGGATGAAAATAATAACTCAACGGTAGAATATGATGTTACAGAGCAGGCAAACACGGAAACAGATGCTTTGGATAAGGGCGAAAAGCTTTTTCTTGATGGGAAATATAATGAAGCGTTAAATGTTTTTAAAAATGCAATACGTTCTAATGCCTCATCAACTTTATATTTGGATATCGGAAATTGTTATTATCAATTGGGCGATTATCCTGAAGCTCTTACCAGTTGGCAAAAGGCAATAGATTTAGACGTTTCAAATTCAAGTGCATATTCTAATATCGGAAATCTTTATTATAAAACAGGCAGTCT
>CAYYAL010000001.1:0-48823 GCA_964469445.1 uncultured Muribaculaceae bacterium | reverse complement strand
ATTGAAAAGGCTAAGCAAGAAGCTATTGAAAAATTTAAGCGTAAAAAGTTTTAAAAAATTCTTTTTAACAAAAATTTTAAGGCGACAGTATTATCGTATTGGGGAATGTAAGTGTTGCGGAGCTTGTTGTCAAAATATTTATGTAAAACACGCAAAAGGTGTTATCAGTGATTTAAAAGAATTTGAAAAATTAAAAAAATTAGATAAATTTTACACTTATTTAGATGTAATCGGAAAAGATGAAACAGGCTTGCTTTTTAAATGCAATAATCTCGATGAAGAAACACATAAATGTAAAATTCATAATAAAAGACCCGGAATTTGCCGACGATATCCTCAGGAAGAACTTTTTAAAATGGGCGGGATTGTTACGGAAGAATGTGGTTATAAGTTAATTCCCATAGTTTCTTTTGATGAGGTTTTAGAAAAACAAATTAAAAAGAAGGGCAAATAATTGAAAATTATTTGCCCTTCTTAAACTAAGAATTAGTTTATTATTCTTCAACAGTTTCTGTTTCTGTTTCTGTTTCAGCATTGTCTGCGATTGCATAATTTTCATTATCAACGTCATCTGCTTCATAAACTTGTTGATTCATTTCTTCTTCAATTTCTTGAGTTAATTCATCAACAACTTCTTCAGCAGGGAATTCTGTTTCTTCTTCAACAGAAGCTTTTTTTGAAGTTTTTTTAGTTGATTTCTTTTTAGGTTTTTCTTCTTCTTGCACAACTTCATTTTCTAAAGCTTGTTCTTCTGCAGTTTCTCCAACTTCTTGTTCTTGATTAGCTAAAGCTTCAGCTCTATTTCTTTCAATTTCTTGCATTTGAGAGAAAGATTTAATATCGATTTTCCAGCCAGTAAGTTTATGAGCAAGTCTTACATTTTGACCTTCACGACCGATTGCAAGTGACAATTGGTCATCTCCGACGACGACAAGAGCTTCTCTTGATTCTTCATCATTAGCTAATATATAGACAGAATCTACTTTTGCTGGTAACAATGCGTTTACAATGTATTCAACAGGGTCTTCTGAATATCTTACGATATCAATTTTTTCATTTTTTAATTCAGAGACGATTGTTTGAATTCTGCTACCTCTTGAACCGATACAAGCACCGACGGAATCTACATCGGCATCGTTTGACCAAACTGCAAGTTTTGTTCTGTAACCGGCTTCTCTGGCGATAGATTTTATTTCAACAATTCCGTCTTCAATTTCAGGAACTTCTAATTCAAAAAGTTCTCTGACGATTTCGGAATGAGCATGTGAAACCAATACTTGAGGAGCTCTTGGTGTTTCTTTTACATTCAAAACAAATACACGAATTCTGTTTCCCGGTTTGTAAAATTCTCCCGGAATTTGTTCTTTTTGAGGCATTATTGCATCAGTTTTTCCGATATTTACGATAACATTTCTATTTTCAACTCTTTGGATAATCCCTGTTGTAAGAGTTCCTTTCTTTTCAAGAAATTCGTTTAAAATCATATTTCTTTCAGCTTCTCTGATTCTTTGAGTCATAAATTGTTTAGCGGCTTGAGCTGCAATTCTTCCCAAATTTTCAGGAGTAACGTCTATTTTGACTTCGTCTTCCAATTCGACTTCATCATCAATTTCTTTTGCTTCTGCAAGTGAAATTTGTTCATCTTCCAAATCTTCTTGAACTTTTTTTACAACAACTTTTGTTCTGAAAACACCGATTTCAGTTGTTTGTTCATCAAGAATTCCTTCAATATTATCGGCTTCTTTAATGCCCATATGTCTTTTGTAAGCTGCAACCATTGCATCGCAAAGAGATTGTATCAAAACTTCTTTTGAAATTCCTCTTTCTCTTTCAAGTTGCTCGCATGCTTCAAATAATGCTGTTCCTATTTTAATCATTTTTGTACCTAAACAGTTAAAACTGCCCTTTCTTATTGTTTATCTTCAATCTTTTTTTCATCAAAAAATAATTTTGCCGATATTATATTATCTCTTTTTATTATAAATTCGTTTTCATCAATAGAGCGAAGTATTTTTAAACCTTCTTTTTTATCAAAATCTTCAATTATGGCTTGGAAAACTTTTTCTCCGTTTTCCCCGTCTTCTTCAAGAGGTTTTTTTAATTTTAGAGTAATTTCTTTTCCTTTAAAAATTAAAAATTCTTTGTCGGATTTAAATTTTCTGTCCAATCCGGGGGAAGAAACTTCAAGAAAATATTTAACGGGAATTAATTCTTCCAAAAAATCATTTATACTTCTTGTAACATTTTCACAATCGTCAATTGTTACAGGTCTTTCATAAGAAAAAAGAAAAATTCTTAAAAACCAACGATGATTTTCCTTTGAAAAATCAATTTCAATGGGAATTAAATTAAACCTCATCGCAGTGTTTTCCACTAAAGGTGTAATTTTATTTAAAATTTCGTGTCTGTTAATTTGTTCTTGTTTCATATTCTAAACCCGACTTCTTATTTTTTAGAAAATTGCCTTTACTGGCAACCTCCTAAAATAAAAGAACGGCCTGTATTGCCCGTTCTTGAGTTCCATCTAAGCAGAAACAATTATAAATTATAACTGCCCGACTACAAATATAATAAATCAAAAAATTGTTTTTGTAAAGATAAATTGGTATTTAACTTTACATGTAAAATTTGTTTTTGATATAATTTTTAAGTAAATATAGCCGAAGGATAATAAGATTAATGAAAAAGATTTTTTATACAATATTAACATTTTTGATGTCAATTCAAAATGTTTTTGCACTAAATGTAGATGCACAGATAGAAAAATATACCGCTCCTGTTTCAGATGCCATTTCAGCGGTTGTTTTTTATCCGATAAAAATATTCGGTTCAGAAATTCCAATCGTTATTTTTTGGATAATAATTGCGAGTTTATTTTTTACAATATATTTAAGATGGATACCTATTTGGGGATTTAAACACGCAATAGATATTTTGTTTTCCCCAAAACATAAAACACAAGGAGCTGGGGAAGTATCATCGCTTCAAGCATTGGCAACGGCATTATCTGGAACAATCGGTTTGGGAAGCATAGCAGGAGTTGCAATCGCAATTTCTTTAGGAGGCCCGGGGGCTGCTTTTTGGATTATTGCAGGTTCAATATTTGCGATGTCTGTAAAATTTGTCGAAGCAACTTTGGCTGTAAAATACAGAAGATTTAATGAAGATGGTTCTGTTTCAGGTGGGCCGATGCACTATATTGCACACGGTCTTACTCGAAGAAAATTAAGATGGTTGGGGCAACCTTTAGCCGTAATTTTTGCAGTTCTTTGTATCGGCGGTGCTTTTTGTGGCGGAAACATGATTCAAATTAATCAAACTACAACTCAATTTATAAAAATTACAGGTGGAGAAAACAGTTGGTTTTACGGACAAAATTGGTTAATAGGTCTTGCGGTCGCAGTTGTAGTTGCACTTATTATTGTAGGTGGAATTAAATCAATAGCAAAAGTTACTGAAAAAATCGTTCCTTTTATGTGTTTTTTATATGTTTTTACTGCAATCGTCGTTATTTTAGTTAATTGGACTTTAATTCCAATGCTTATTAAAACAATTGTGAAAGAAGCTTTTTTCCCAACGGCAGTAGCAGGTGGAATTGCAGGTACTATAATTATGGGGTTAAGACGTTCTGTCCAAACAAATGAAGCAGGAACAGGGTCTGCACCGATTGCTTATGCAACAGTTCAAACCAATGAACCTGTTTCTCAAGGTTTTGTTTCTTTGATGGAACCTTTTATGACCGCAATTTTATGTACGTTGTCCGCATCTGTTATTATTATTACAGGAGCTTATACAAATGCCAGAACAGGGATTTCAGGAATCGATATGACATCTGATGCTTTTTCATCAGTATTTTCTTTCTTTCCTTATGTCTTGGCAATTGTTGTTATGCTTTTTGCCTTATCTACTCTTATTTCTTGGTCTTATTACGGTCAAAAATCTTGGAATTTCTTGTTCGGAGAAGGCAAAAAAAGAACAGTTACTTACCAAATCCTTTTCTGTTGTGTAATCGTTGTAGGTTCTGTTTTGAATGTTAAAAGCGTTATTGATATTACAGATGCGATGAATTTTTCAATGTCAATTCCAAATATTATTGTAATGTATTTCCTTGCATCGGAAGTTAAAAAAGATTTGATTGCTTATTGTAAAAAACACGAAGTGGCTATGAAATTTAATGCTTGTTGGTTTAAGGGGTAAATGTTATTTCGTTATAGTTTTGTCTTCTTTTGCTTGTATTTGTCTTATTAAATATTTTGCATCGATTAAGTAATCTTGTAATTCATCAAATAAAATTTCTATTTTATCTATGGAATCTTTTAATTGCCACATTTTATTTTTATTCATAAGCACAACCTCCTT
This sequence comes from uncultured Muribaculaceae bacterium, assembly GCA_964469445.1. GTDB lineage: Bacteria > Cyanobacteriota > Vampirovibrionia > Gastranaerophilales > Gastranaerophilaceae > CAYYAL01. The sequence continues at coordinate 44,464 of CAYYAL010000001.1, read as the reverse complement.
TATTGTTTTTTAGTATTATAACCCTATAAAATAGGATTATATACCATAGGTTTTTATAAAGCAATGGATTAAAATATTTTTATGGATAAGAATGATATTTTAATTGAATTTGGAAATAATTTAAGAGCCGAAAGAAGTCGAAAAAAACTTTCTCAAGATGAGTTAGCAAATTTAGCAGATATTTGCGATGCAAAACATATAGGCAATATTGAAAATGGAAAAATAAATACTCAATTAACAACCATTGTAAAAATTTTAAAAGCTTTAAAAATTAATTTTGATGATCTTTTAAAAATTAAATAATAAGAAACAAAAGTAAAAGGGCGGAGCCTTTGGCTCCGCCCTTTTTTAAAGGTTAATTTTATTTAGAGAACAATTTAGTCCAGTTTTCACCTTCTTTAACAAAATATTCTTTTGTATTTTCCATAATATTGAATTCTCTTTTATATGTCTTACCTTTTGAATAGGCTTGCATTTTAGTTGTTTCATAAGCGGGTTTATCATTAATTGATATCATTTCAGTAGTTTTAAACTTTTTTATATTTCCTTTTAAATCACCAATAATAACACTTTTTACTTCTTTATTTTTTTTACAAAGACTAAAAATGTATGCTTTTGCGGTTTCTATTTGCGTCATAATTTTGTGCTTAAAATCTATTACTTCTTCAATTTTATTATTACCATTTTCAGAAGAAATTTTTACCACATCTTTTTCAACTTTCGTTAAATTAAATTTATTATATCCGATTTCTTTTAATTCATTACAAACCTCATTGATATGTTTTCCTTTTGCAGAAAAATTGTTAATAAATGATTGTATTTTATTAATTTGCATTTTTTATCCTTTCAGCTTATATTACACATAATTTATAAGTTTTCTAAAAAATAAAATTGCTAGTCTAAAGAAAAATTATAAGATATGTAAATAATTGGAGCTAAAAGGGCGAAGCCAAAGGCTTCGCCCTTTTTTATAATCAAATAATTTCTTATTCTTTATTATTAGTACCTGATTTTGAAATAATTTCTGTTTCAATATTAGCAGGAACTTGTTCGTAGCATTTGAATTCCATAGAGAAAGTACCACGACCTTGAGTTTTAGAACGTATGTCAGTTGCATAGCCGAACATTTCAGCAAGCGGAACGATAGCGTTAACTTTTTGAATACCTGTTCCTTCAATCATTTCCATACCTTCGACACGACCTCTACGAGAAGAAATATCCCCGATGATATCGCCTGTGTTTTCTTCAGGAACTTCAATTTCGACTTTCATCATAGGTTCCAAGATGCAAGGTCTAGCCTTTTTAACACCTTCTTTCATCGCCATTGAACCTGCGATTTTAAATGCCATTTCAGAAGAGTCGACATCGTGATAAGTTCCATCATATAAGGTAACTTTAACGTCTATAACAGGGAATCCTGCTAAGATACCACCTTCAAGAGCTTCTTCCATACCCTTACGAGCAGGTTCGATATATTCTTTAGGAATTGCACCACCGACGATTTTGTTTTCAAATACAAATCCTGCATTTTCCTCAGCAGGTTCGATTTTAACTTTAACGTGTCCATATTGACCACGACCACCTGATTGTCTAATGAATTTAGAATCTTGATCAGCGTTTCCTCTGATTGTTTCACGGTAAGCAACTTGAGGTTTACCAACGTTAGCGTCAACTTTAAATTCTCTTAACATACGGTCTACAATGATATCTAAGTGAAGTTCACCCATACCTGAAATAATTGTTTGACCTGTTTCGTTATCAGTTTTAACTTGGAAAGAAGGATCTTCCTCAGCAAGTTTTTGTAACGCAATACCCATTTTATCTTGGTCAGCTTTTGTTTTTGGTTCAATAGCAACAGAGATAACAGGTGTTGGGAATGTCATTTTTTCTAATATGATAGGATTTTTTTCATCGCATAAAGTTTCACCTGTTGTAGTATCTTTCAAACCAACTGCTGCACAGATATCTCCGGCAAATACTTCTGTAATTTCGTTTCTTTGGTCAGCATACATTTGGACTAAACGAGAAATACGTTCTTTTTTACCGTTAGATGAATTTAAAACGTAAGATCCCGCGGTTAATTTTCCTGAATAAACTCTCAAGAAAGTTAATCTACCGACGTAAGGGTCAGTCATAACTTTGAAAGCCAAAGCTGCAAAAGGTTCTTCATCAGAAGAATGTCTTTCAACTTTTGAACCGTCTTCCAATTCACCTTCAATAGCTTTTACATCAAGCGGTGATGGCATATAATCAACAACAGCATCTAATAATAATTGAACACCTTTGTTTTTAAAAGCGGTACCGCAAGTTACAGGAACTATTTGGTTGTCGCAAACGGCTTTTCTTAAGCCTTTTTTTAGTTCCTCAACAGAAGCTTCTTCGCCTTCTAAGAATTTTAACATTAAATCATCATCATGTTCGGAAATTTTTTCAATCATTTCAGCTCTGTATTGTTTAGCTTTTTCAAGCATATCTTCAGGAATTTCTTCTTCTTTGATATCAGTTCCCAAATCGTTTGTATAAATTTCAGCCTTCATAGTCATAAGGTCGATAATACCTTTCATTTGGTCTTCTGCTCCGATAGGGAGTTGAATAGGAACAGCATTTCCACCCAATCTGTTTTTAATTTGGTCAACTACACGGTAGAAATTTGCACCTGTTCTATCCATTTTATTAACGAATACCATACGAGGTACTTCATAACGATTAGCTTGTCTCCAAACGGTTTCTGATTGTGATTGAACGCCGCCTACTGCACAAAATACAGCAACAACACCGTCTAAAACACGAAGTGAACGTTCAACTTCAATTGTGAAGTCAACGTGACCCGGTGTGTCGATAATGTTGATTTGGTGATTTTTCCAGAAAGAAGTTACTGCTGCTGATTGAATAGTAATTCCTCTTTCTCTTTCTTGATCCATAAAGTCGGTAACTGCTGCTCCGTCATGAACTTCACCTAATTTGTGAGTTTTTCCGGTATAAAACAAAATACGTTCTGTTGTAGTCGTTTTACCTGCATCGATGTGGGCTGCAATACCAATGTTTCTTGTTCTTTCCAATGGGGTTTGTCTTGCCATTTTTCTTTTCCTTTTTTATTTTTTATTTTAGTAATACATTTTTCGGCTTGATATTTTAATCGAACTTCTTTTAGAAGTTATTTCCTCGCCTTAATAAAAATGTTCTCACAAACATGCTCAAATTTCAAATATTTCTTTATAAAATTTGTTTTATGTAAAAAATTTCCATATTTATATGTTTTTTAGTATAATACTTTTATGCAAAGACGCACGAAAAAATTACTTGGGTTCAATATTGATACATTCACTTTCGGTGAAGCCGTTGATTATGCAAAAAATCTTATTGATGAAAATAAAGGCGGACACATTGTTACTATCAATCCTGAAATAATAGAGCTTGCTCAAAAAAATTTCGAATATGCAAATACAATTCAATCTGCTGATTTGGTTATTGTAGATGGTATTGGAATTAAACTCGGTTTTAAAATTAAGGGCGAAAATGTTGAAAAAATTACAGGAATTGATTTTGCTTCAAAACTTCTTATGCTTGCAAATGAAAATGCTTATTCCGTTGCTCTAATCGGTGCGAAACCTGAAGTTAATGAAAAGGCTAAAGAAAATTTACTTAAAAAATATGCCGATTTGAAAATTGTTTATAATAAAGACGGGTATTTTAATAATGAAGAAGAAGATAGGGTTGTTGAAGAACTTATAAATACAAACCCTAAAATAGTTCTTGTGGCACTCGGGGCTTTAAAGCAAGATGAATTTATTACAAAAGTGAGAAAACTATCGCCGAATATTTTAATGATAGGTGTCGGCGGAAGTTTTGATGTTTTTTCCGGTATGGTAAAAAGGGCTCCTGAAATTTGGCAGAAATTAAATTTGGAATGGTTATATAGAACTCTTAAAGAACCGCAAAGATTTAAGAGAATTTTTCCGACGCTTCCGAATTTTCTTATAAAAGTATTATTATCAAAGGGGTAATATAATGGATATTAAAGAAATCAATGAATTAAAAGAAACTTGTAAAGAAGTTCGCAGAAATATTTTAAAAATGATAAACAACGCATCTTCCGGACACAGTGGCGGAAGTCTTTCCAGCGTCGAGATTTTAACAGTTTTATATAAAAAATGTATGCAAACTTGTTGTGATTGGAAAAAATCACCAAAATTTTGTAATCGAGATAGATTTGTCCTTTCAAAAGGACATGCTTCTCCTGCAATTTATGCTGTGCTTGCGGAATGCGGGTATTTTGATAAAAAAGAATTGATGACTTTCAGAAAAATAAATTCAAGACTTCAAGGACACCCTACAAACAAATATCTTGAAGGGATTGAAGTTTCAACAGGGTCTTTGGGACAAGGTTTGTCGATAGCTTGCGGAATGGCAATGGCTCTAAAACTTGATAAAAATTCTGCAAATGTATTTTGTTATATGGGCGACGGAGAACTTCAAGAAGGCAGTTGTTGGGAAGCTTTTATGAATGCCCCTCACAGAGGTTTGGATAATTTAATTGCAATAATTGATAATAATAATTTACAAATTGACGGAAATGTCGATAAAATAAAGAATATTTATCCACTCGACAAAAAACTAGAAGCCTTTAATTGGAAGGTTCTTCAAATTGACGGGCATGATATTGAACAGATTTATAATGCAATAGAAGAAGCTAAAAAAAATGATTGTCCGACTGCAATTATTGCAAAAACAGTAAAAGGTAAAGGCGTTTCATTTATGGAAAATCAATGCGGCTGGCATGGAAAAGCCCCTAATGATGAGCAGTTAGAGCAAGCTTTAAAAGAATTGGCTTAAAATAAGAAAGGTTTAAAATGTTAGATAGAAGTAAAAAGAAATCAATGCGTTCTGCTTATGGAAACGGGCTTGTAGAGGCAGGAAATATAAATGAAAATGTTGTAGTACTTGATGCAGATGTTTCATGTTCAACTCAAACAGCGATTTTTGCAAAAGAATTTCCTCAACGATTTTTTAATATGGGAATTGCAGAACAAGATATGGTCGCAACAGCAGTTGGGCTTGCATCGCAAGGAAAAATTCCTTTTGCAACAACCTTTGCTGTATTTGCGACAGGAAGAACTTACGACCAGATAAGAAACGGAGTTTGTTATTCAAAATTTAATGTAAAAATAGTCGGAACACACGGTGGAATAACAGTTGGCGAAGACGGAGCCACCCACCAAGCCTTGGAAGATGTCTCTCTAATGCGTTCTATTCCTAATATGACAGTAATTGTTCCTGCAGATTATAAAGAATGTGAAGAAGCTGTAAAATATGCGGCAAGTCATGAAGGGCCTATGTATATAAGGGTTGCACGCTCAAATGTTGTTGAAATTTTTGATGAAAATTACAAATTTGATTTAAAGGCAAAGGTTTTAAAACAAGGAATTGATATTTCAATAATTTCAAACGGAGAAACGCTTGCGGAAGTTCTCGACTGTGCAGAATTGCTTGAAGAAGAAGGAATTAACGCACAAGTAATTAACATGCCTGTTGTCAAACCGCTTGATGATGATACAATATTAAAAGAAACAAGCGGTAAAAAACTTGTTGTAACAGTTGAAAATCACTCTATAATAGGTGGAATTGGAAGTGCAGTTTGCGAACTTCTTTCCGAAAAAAGTCCGAAAAAGGTTTTAAGGTTGGGCATGAATGATGAATTCGGACAAAGTGGCGATGCTAACTTGTTAATGGAACATTATGGGCTTACGGCACAAAAACTTAAAGAAAAAATTATTAAAAATTTGAAAGAAATAAAATGATACAATTAAGATCGGTAACAAAAAAATATAAAAATAATTACGCACTTAAAAATGTGAATTTGGATATTTTATCGGGAGAATTTGTTTTCTTGGTAGGGGCTTCCGGTGCAGGAAAATCAACGTTGATGAAACTTCTTTATAAGGAAGAAACTCCATCTTCAGGAACGGTTATGATAGGTGGAATTAATATCGCAAATCTTCCTCCTGAAAAAGTTCCGAATTTGAGAAGATGTATGGGAATTGTGTTTCAAGATTACAAACTTTTGCAAAATCAATCTGTGTATGAAAATGTCGCTTATGTAATAAGAACTTTGGGAATAAGCACAAAAGAAATTAATGCAAGGGTGTTGGGTGCATTGAAAATAGTAGGTTTGTCAGATAAATTGAAGGCAAAACCTTCTGAATTATCAGGTGGAGAACAACAGAGGGTAAGTATTGCAAGGGCAATCGTAAACGGCCCGCCTCTTTTAATTGCAGATGAACCGACAGGAAATTTAGATCCTAAAAACTCAATGGAAGTTATGCAAATACTTGACCAAATCAATCAAAGAGGAATTACGGTCATTATTTCAACTCACGATCATGCGATGGTTGATTACTTCCAAAAGAGAGTTATAACTTTGGAAAACGGTGAAATCGTAAAAGATATTCAAGCAGGTGGTTATGAATAACAGTAAACAAAAAATAAAGAAAAAAGTAAAACAACATATTCCGAAAGATTGGCTTACAGAGTTGAGAATTGTTTATAGAATTTCAATGGAAGCTCTTAATGATATCAAAAGAACAGGGCTTGTAAATTTGGTTATTATAACGACTATGGCTGCTATTTTGACAATTTTTGCTACACTTTTCAGAACAACTTTATCCCTTTCATCTTTTGCAAGCGAAATGGGTAATGTTCTCGAAATTTCTGTTTATTTAAAAGACAGGGCTGATGCGAAAACAGTTAAAAATAAAATTGAAGAATTTGAACATGTCGAAAGAGTTAAAATTATTCCAAAAGAAAAATCTTGGAACGATTTGAGGCGAGAAATTGATCTTCCTGATATTGATAATCCTTTGCCGGATACGCTTAGGGTTAAGGTGGATAAGCCTGAAAATATAACGGTTGTTTTTAATAAAATAAAATTGCTTTCGGCGGCAGAAGATATGAATTATGCACAGGAACTGGCTAAGAAAATTCAATTTTTGAATAAGGTTGTTAATACGACAACGATTTTTGTCGTTATAATTGTGGCAATTTTGACGATAACAATTATAAATAATACAATTCAGCTTGTAATTCAATCGAGAAAAGAAGAAATAGAAATTATGCGACTGATGGGCGTAAGTAATTGGTACATAAAAATTCCGCTTATTATGCAAGGGGCTTTATATGGATTTTTAGGGGCTTTTGTTGCTTTGTTCCCGTTAAATATAGTGGAAGGATTATTAGATGATGTTCATAAATTTTTCTTAATTCCTTCACCTTTATTTGCCGATAAAATCGTTGTAATATCTTTATTTGTAATTGCAATTGTGTTTGGTGCAGGCGGAAGTTTCTTATCTATTAAAAAACACTTACAAGTTTAAAGGGTTTTAAATGTATAATCTTAGAGAAATTTTAGAGAATATAAAAGATTTGCCGGCAATGCCGAATATTGTTGTTAAGGCTTTAAAACTTATAAAAGATGAGAATGCAGGTGTTAAAGAACTTGCAGGTATAATGACTTATGACCAAGCTCTTTCAACTAAAATATTAAATCTTGTGAATTCAGCATATTACGGATTTGCTCAACAGATTTTGTCTATAAATCAGGCGGCAGCTTTGCTTGGTATGAACGGAGCTAAAAATGTTATAATAACGCTTGCGATGAAACCTATGCTTACAAATCAAATAGACAAATCTTTATGGTCGCATTCTATAAATACTGCTGTGGGGTGTGAGTTTATAGCTCAAAAATATAATCTGATGAATGCTGATGAAGCCTTTACCATTGGTTTTTTACACGATATAGGCAAGATAATTTTTAATATAAAATATCCTAAAGAATATGCAGTATTTAAAAAAAATAATACACATACAGTTGATATTATTGAAGCAGAACAAAAGGTTTTTGACATTGATCATGCCCAAGTGGGCGGGGTTTTGGCTAAAAAATGGAAGCTTCCCGTTGCTTTAATTAATGCAATAAAATATCATCATGAACCTTGTCTGTCAAGTATGCCGAATGTGGCTTCCATGACATATTTAATTGATAAGCTTGTAAGTGAGAATTATGCTCCGCAGAATATAAATTTTGAATATACTGATGTTTTAAATATAGATGTGGAAGAAGTTTTATCATTTAGAGATGAAATTTTAGCAAAATCAAAAACTCTTTTGCAAGAGTTGTCGAAATAAGGATTTTTATTTTTTATGGCGGAAGAACATAATTTAGTTTTAATAACTCAAAATGATGACATAACAGAACTTGTAAATCCGAAGTTGGCTTTATTAAGGAGCTTTGATAAAATTGTTTCTTGCAAATATCAAAAAGCTCTTGATGTTATTGAAAAAAGTAATCCGAATTCTGTAATTATTCATGCTGATGAAGAAAAAAAGACTCTTGATTTGATAAAAAAAATAAAATCTTTTAAACCTCAAATGCCTTTGATTTTGTTGCTTGATGAATATAACAGAGATTTTATTATCAATTGTTTTGATGAAAAAATTGATGATTATATGGTTTTGAAATCAGATGATACAGATTTTTTAATGCGTGTTATATGGAGTATGAAAAAAAATGCTTTGGCTCAAAAGAATAAAGAGTATTTCGAAATTTTGGAAGATTTAAGAATTATAAATAAACAAAGCGGAATTTATTCTATTAAATATTCTTCTGAAATTTTATCTTCTGAGGTTGTGAAAATTATTCGACAAAAAAATGATGCGGTTTTTATTCTTATTTCTTTAGATGAAAATTCTAAATCGAAAATTTCTGTAAAAAACTTTGTTAATATAATTAAATCTTCGGTAAGAACATCAGATATTCTTGCACATATGCAAGGGAACAGAATTGCAATTCTTCTTAAGAAAACGAATTTAGACGGTGCAAATACTGTAATAAATAAAATAGAGGGGCAATTAGAAAATGGTTTAAAAATACATGCGGGCATTTGTGAAGTTTTGGACGATGATTTTAATAAATTGCTTAATCAATGTCAAGATGCACTTTTTCAGGCGGTAAATAAAAATGTGAATGCTGTTATTACAACAGAAATTGAAGAAAAATCTCTTGCAAAAAATTGGCTTGATGATGTTGATTTGTGTAATAAAAATTTCAAATTATTCAAAATAAAATTTAATAAAAAAATGGAAAAAGTCATTGTACCCGCATTTTATAAGATACAAAAATCTTGGGAAACAAAACTTTTCGATACCAAAATTGAACAAAAGGTTTGCGAAAATGCAAGCATTTTCGCTCTTTCAAATGAGAATCAAAGCGGATTTGTAAGAATTACTTACCCAGGATTTGCAAAAGTTAAGGTGGATATTGTTTTTCAAGGGTTGGATAGTCCTGAAAACAGACAAATTGATTTGGATTTAAAAACTCTTGATGAAAATGATATTGCAACTGTTTTAGAAGATTTTATCAAGGAATTTAAGAAGTTGAAATAATTTATTTTGACTTTTTAATTAATTTTGTTTTATTTCTTATTCAAAATTCGAAACATTTACTATGATTACATTTTGATTTTCAACCGGCAAAATAAATCTTATTTCTTTATTTTCAACTTTTTTATCGAACATCATTAATTTAAAAATTTTCTTTTTATTAATTTTTAAATCAGTTATTTCAAAGAATTTTTTAATTAATTGAATTGATTTTTCAAAATATTCTATTGTTATAAAAGCCTTTTTTAAAGATATTTCAAAGGCAAAAATCATTCCGTAAACGATAGCTTCGCCGTGAGTAAACTTTTTGTAATTTGTTAATCGTTCCAATGCATGTCCGTAAGTGTGTCCAAAATTCAGTATTCTTCTAAGATTTTCTTCTCTCTCATCTTTTTCAACAACACTTGCTTTTAATTTTAAGCAAAAGGTTATAATCATTAAAAATATTTCTAAATCTCGTGCTAAAATCTTTTCATAATTATCTGATAAAATATCAAATAAGTTTAAGCCATTATTATTTTGACAAGTTTTTTCTATAAAAGAATATTTAACAACCTCTCCCATTCCTGATAAAAACTGCCTTTCATCAAGTGTTTTGAGAAAATTCAGATTTATAAAAACAGCTTTCGGTTGATAAAATGCTCCGACTAAATTTTTGCCGAACTCGGTATTTACAGCGACTTTTCCGCCGACAGAAGAATCTACCATTGAAAGTAATGTCGTCGGAACTTGAATAAAATCAATTCCTCTTAAATATGTTGAAGCCACAAATCCTGTAATATCGCCAACAACTCCGCCGCCGATTGCAATAATTACATCTTTTCTTTCTAAACCTATTTTTTGGGCTTTGTCTAAAATCTTTTTATAATTTTTTAAATTTTTTTGATTTTCCCCATCTTTTAATATGAATTTTTCACCATTTACAAAACATAATTTATCGCCATAAAGTTTCTCAACTTTTTCGCTTATCACAACAAGAATTTTTTTGTCTATGCAAAATTTATTTATTTTATTTTTTAAATTATAAATTGTATCGTCATCGATAAAAATATCGTAAGCAATTTCTTTTTTTGCAGGTATTCTTACTAAAATATTATTTTTTTTCATAGTTTTTAATAATCTCATCTAAAATAATATCAACTGTTTTATTATCTGTTTGTATCACAAAATCGGCTTTAAGATAATTTTTTTCACGTTTTTGTAACAATTTTTTTAAAGTTTCAAATGGATTTTCAGTTTTTAAAAGCGGACGATTATCTTCATTTTTAATTCTGTTGAACAAAGTTTCCTCATCTGTTTTTAAATAAAAAATAATGCCATTTTCTTTAAGATTTTTTTGATTAATTTTATCTTCAAAAGCTCCGCCACCCAGTGAAATTATAAGGTTTTTGCAGGTAGTATTTTGTTCGATAATTTTTCTTTCTAAATTTCTAAAATGATTTTCGCCGTATTTTTCAAAAATTTCAGAAATCGTCATATTTTGATTTTTTTCAATTTCTAAATCAATATCTAAGAGCGAAAAATCTTTTAAAATTTTTAAAAGATTTTTCGCAATAAAAGTTTTGCCTGCTCCCATCATTCCGATAAGAACAATATTTTTTTTATCAGATATTTTCATAATTTTTTTTAATTTCGTTTAAACTGTCGCCTGAGAATTTTTCAAGGAATTCATCAACTAAAATACAAGCTACAAAAGCTTCCGCGACAACGGCACAAGCAGGAACGGCAGTTGTATCAGAGCGTTCAAAATGAGCAGTGGCTTGAGTTTTTGTGAGCAAATCAACTGTTGCAAGAGATTTTCTCATAGTTGGAATTGGTTTCATACAAGCTTTTATAACAAGGGCTTCTCCGTTTGTCATACCGCCTTCAATTCCACCTGCGTTATTTGTTTTTCTGAAAAAAGTTCCGTTTTCGATAAATATTTCATCTTGAAATAAACTGCCTAAGGTTTCAGCACACTCAACTCCTGCACCTATTTCAACAGATTTCACGCCGTTTATGCTCATAACAGCTTGTGCAAGTCTACCGTCTAATTTCCTGTCCCAATGTACATAAGAGCCTAATCCGACAGGCAAATTTCCGAAAATAACCTCGAATTTTCCACCTAAAGTGTCTCCTGATTCTTTTGCTTTGTCAATTTCATCTCGCATTTCCATTTCAGCATCGGCACATCTTAATATAGAATTGTCTGCAACTTCTTTTATCAATGTATAATTTGCTGATAAATTCCGAGCCTGAACTTCGCCGATTTGTGTAACATGTGAAAATCCTGAAATTCCGAATTCTAATAAAATTTGTTTTGCGACAGCTCCGACGGCAACATCTATTGCAGTCTTTCTGGCACTTGAGCGTTCCAAAACATCTCTTATATCTTCCAAATTGTATTTTTGAGAACCCGCTAAATCTGCATGTCCGGGTCTTGGTTTGGTAATCGATTTTTGTGCAACTTGTTTTAAAATCTCGACATTGGAAAAATCTAATTCCTCAACACTCATTGGAATTTGCCAGTTTTCATAATCTTTATTTTGAATTTCTAATAAAATCGGAGAACCTGTTGTTTTTCCGAAACGAACCCCTGATTTTATTTCAACAGTGTCGTTTTCAATCGACATTCTTCCGCCACGACCGTAGCCGACCTGTCTTTTTGCAAGTTCTTTATTAATAAACTCTTCACTTATTTTAAATCCGGCAGGAATACCTTCTATAATAGCGTTTAACGCTTTACCATGGCTTTCTCCTGACGTCAAAAATCTGAATTTATTCAACTTTCACCCCAACTCTTTTTTAAATTAAATATATTTATTTCGCATATTTTAACAATATTTGTTCTTTTGTTTGCATCATTTCTTCAACAATAAGCCATTTCCCATTAGATTGTTTTTGGACAATTTGATACATTTTTAATTTATAAGTTTCACCTTTTGGTTGTCTTAAAGCCGTTATTTTATAACCGTTTTGAACTTTAAAAATATTGACGTTTGAATAAGAATTTGTATATTTTCTGGCTTTTGCAACTCCTTGAGAGATTTTCATTTGATGGATATAAGTCTTTGTATCTGTTATGACATTAGCAGTTGTTCCGTCAGGTTTTACAACCTGTCTTATTATCTTTGCACTTGGTGAGTAATAAGTGATTAGAACAGGATTATAAGTATTTGCTGCGTTTGCGTAAGAATTAAAAAATGCAATTGCATCTTCTTTTTCTCCTGCAAAAACGATTAAGCCACAAGTTAATATACAAATTAAAGTTAATAAAAATTTTTTCATAGAAAAATTATAACATAAAAAATAAAAATTTAATCTAAAAGCTCATTGACATGGTCTTGTAAATTTAAAATAATTCCTCTTAATTGAAGTTTCATTTGTTCTGTATTTAATCCGTATTCTTCATATTTCATTATACTTTTTAAATCTTCAATATCTTTATTTAAGGTTTCTAATTGTTTTATTTTAAACATAATTAACTCCTTTTTGTTTGTGATGTAAAACTTCACAGATTATTTTTTATAATAAAAGTAAAATGTAAAATATGCAAGAGAAGTTTAAAAAATATTACGAAAATATTTCTAAAAATATTAAAATGTTTAGAAAAAAGGAATGTCTTTCTCAAGAGAGTTTGGCTGAAAAGATTGATTTATCAAGAGAATTTATAAATCGAATAGAAAATAATAAAGAAAAAATAAGTTTAAATACGTTATTTTTATTATCTGATTTTTTTAATATTCCACCAGAAAAATTTTTTTATTAGTTAATTAAAAGAGGCGGGCTTTGGAGATTTCTCAAAAGCTCGCCTCTTGATTATTCAAAAACTCCTAATTAGTTTTCTTCTTTATTAGGAATTCTCATTGCGTAGAAAGAACGAATTACGAATATCAATGCAATTAATAAGAAGACAACACCTGCAATGTGTGCATATTGATTAAATGCAGGAGCAATAGCAATTTCCATTGCTAATAATCCAAACAACGTAGTGAATTTGATAATCGGATTCATCGCAACTGAAGAAGTATCTTTGAATGGATCACCGACAGTATCACCGATAACTGTTGCATCGTGAAGCGGAGTTCCTTTTTCGTTCAAATCAACTTCAACAATTTTCTTTGCATTATCCCAACAACCGCCGGCATTTGCCATAAATACAGCTTGGAATAAGCCAAATACTGCAATAGCAATTAAGTAACTTACGAAGAATGATACAGGTAAGTTATTTTCACCGATAGGTGCTGATAAGAAAGCAAGAGCCAAAGCAAAAGAGAACAATGCGATAAAGATATTTACCATACCTTTTTGAGCGTATTGTGTACAAATTTTAACAACTTCTTTTGAGTTAGCTAAGTTTGCTGATTGTTCATCACTATCTAATTTAATATGTTTTCTGATAAATTCAACTGCTGAATATGCACCTGTTGTAACAGCTTGCATAGAAGCACCTGAGAACCAGTAAATTACAGCACCACCGGTTATGAAACCAAGCAATGTGTATGGATTTAATAAGTTCAAAATAGCTTCAGGTTGAATACCTAAAACATTTTTGATTACCAATATCAAAGAGAAAATCATAGTAGTAGCACCAACAACAGCTGTACCGATTAGAACCGGTTTTGAAGTAGCTTTGAAAGTGTTTCCTGCCCCATCATTTTCTTCTAAATATTGTTTTGCGTTTTCAAAATCAGGTTTGAAACCGTATTCCTTTTCAATTTCTTCTGAAACATTAGGAACATTTTCAATCAATGATAATTCGTAAACTGATTGAGCATTATCTGTTACAGGGCCGTAAGAGTCAACTGCAATAGTAATAGGTCCCATTCCTAAGAAACCGAAAGCAACTAAACCGAATGCGAATACAGACGGATAAATCATAGTGCCTGCAGGAATAAATGTGCTTGCAAAATAAGCTAAGCCCATTAATAATACGATAACAAAGCCAATCCATAAGCAAGAGAAGTTACCTGAAACCAAACCGGAAAGGATAGTTAAAGATGCTCCGCCTTCACGAGAAGCTGTAACAACTTCGCTTGTGTGTTTTGCTTTAGGAGAAGTAAATACTTTTGTTGCTTCAGGAATTAATGCAGCACCCAATGTTCCGCAAGAAATAATTGAAGCAAGTATTAACCATAAATGGTTTCCTAAATCTGCTAATAACCAATGGCTTACGCTATATGTCATAGCGATTGATAAGATAGAAGCTATCCATACCAAATTTGTCAAAGGTAATTCGAAATCGAATTTTTTAGTTTTTAGAGAATAAACTTTAGTAACAACGCCGTTAATCCAATAAGCAACAACAGAAGTTACAATCATTAAAAATCTCATAACGAAAATCCAAGATAATAATTTAACTTGATTAACGTCGCCCATAACAGCTAAAAGAATAAATGAAACAAGAGCAACACCAGTTACACCGTAAGTTTCAAATCCGTCAGCAGTAGGTCCGATGGAATCTCCGGCATTATCACCTGTACAATCTGCGATTACACCGGGGTTTCTAGGGTCATCTTCTTTAATTCCGAATTGAATTTTCATTAAATCTGAACCGATATCTGCGATTTTTGTGAAGATACCACCTGCAACACGAAGTGCAGATGCACCTAAAGATTCACCGATTGCAAAACCGATAAAGCAAGCTCCTGCGATATGGCCCGGTACAAATAAAAGAATGATTAACATCATAATCAATTCAACTGATACTAAAAGAACACCTATTGACATACCTGCTTTTAGAGGAATATTTAAGATGTTCAACGGATTACCTTTTAATGCTGTAAATGCTGTTCTTGAATTCGCGAGAGTATTCATTCTGATTCCGAACCATGCTACTGAATATGAACCCAATATACCGATTACAGACCAACCAAGAATGATTAATACATCTTGTGTACTCATTTTTGACAAAACGCCAAAGTAGAACGCAATACATAAACCGATTAAAATTTCTAATGCAATAAGGAATTTTCCTTGTTGTACCAGATAAGTCTTACAGGTTTCAAAAATTGTATTTCCGACTTGTGCCATTGATGCGTGAACATCAATTTTTTTAACACGTAAGTATTCAATAAATCCAAAAATAACACCAATTACAGAAACTATCATTCCAATTACTAATAAATTGAAATCGAATTCCGAAGCTTGGCGAATATTTGGAACTACCAAATCAGCTTCACTTGCAAACGCAGGTGAAACCATGCAAAACAACGCAAAAATCGATGCAAGTATTGTTTTGCAAGAAAATCTTTTTTCCATAATACTCTCCTTTTTTCTATTAGACCTTTAAGATAAAAAAATCTATGCATTCATTTTAGTTAACAAATAATAATATTGCAAGCAAAACACATTTTTTAACACAAAATTCAACCATAAAAAGGATATTTTAAATAGAACCTTTTAAATACCAAGTTGTACAACCTGTTATTTCAATATCTGCAAATGTTCCGACCAAATCCTTTTCATTGCTTTTTATATGAACAATTTTATTATTTCTTGTTCTGCCTGTTAAAACATTTTCGCCTTTATGATTTTCAAAAGTTTCAATAAGAACTTCCAAGGTTCTCCCGATAAATTTTTTGTTTGATTTTAGACAATTTTCTTTAACTTTATCGTTAAGTCGTTTTAATCTTTCAACTTTAACTTCTTCGGGAAGAAATTTTTCAACCCATTTTGCAGCGACGGTTTTTTCTCTTGGAGAATAAGCTGCTGTGTTTGAATAATCCAGACATAATTCATCAATTACAGATAACGTTTCTTGAAATTGTTCTTCTGTTTCTGCAGGAAACCCTGCTATAAAATCGCTTGTAATTGTTACATCTTTCACTTTTTCTCTTACTTTTTTTGCAATTTTAATATATTCTTCTCGACTATAACGTCTGTTCATTTTCTTTAAGATTTCTGATGAACCTGATTGCATCGGAATATGAAAATATTCGCAAATTTTTTCGCAATTAACGACAGTATCAATAACTTCATCTGTAATATCTGTCGGATAAGAAGTTACAAATCGAATTCTGAAATCGCCTTTTAAATTATTTAATTCTCTTAAAAGTCTTGATAAATTCCAATTTTCGCCATTTTCTTCCCATTTGTAACTATCAACATTTTGTCCGAGAAGTGTAATTTCTTTATATCCTTGAGAAATTGCATCTTTTGCCTCTTTTATAATCGTTAAAGGGTTTCTTGAACGCTCTCTGCCTCTTGTATAAGGAACGATGCAATAAGTGCAAAAATTGTTGCAACCTTCGATTATGGTAATCCATGCATTAAATCCGCTATCCCTTTTTATCGGATAATCTCTTTCTTTAACGGGAATTTCTCCTGCCGCACAAACTTTTTCGCCTGCTTCAACTCTTTTTATTAAATCCGGAAGTTCCGGAATATTATGTGTTCCGAAAACTAAATCCACGAAAGGCATTCTCTTAAAAACCTTTTCTTTTGCCTGTTGTGCAACACAACCGCACATTCCGATCTTTAATTCAGGATTACGTCTTTTCCAAGCACCCCATCTGCCTAATTGCGAATATGCTTTATCTTCTGACAATTGTCTTATTGAACATGTATTTATAATGACTAAATCTGCATCAGAATATTTTTTTGCTTTGCTTACGGCTTCATAACCCAAACAAGATAACATTCCGAGCATTCTCTCAGTTTCGGATTTATTCATTTGGCAACCTAATGTTTCTATATAAACTTTTTTCATAATTCTAACTTTCTTGTAAAAATTTTATCATAAAAACTTTTTCATCAGGTTCAATGTAAATTTCAGCACCTCTGAAAAATCTCGGAATTTGAATTAAACCTTTTAGAAATATGTTTTCCGGAAGAATATCTTTTCCGTAAATTAATAGATTCGATTTAATTTTTATTTTTTGTCCGTAAGTATTTTTTAAAACAAATTTTGTAAATTTAATACTTGCATAATCAAACAGAAAACCGTTTGGTTGAACATAATCAACAAATCCTAAAACTTCTGTTCCGTTTTTTATATAAATTTTATTATTTAAAAATATGTCTTCGACTGTTTCAAATTTAATCCAATCGCCAAAATCAATTCCATTATTTTTAGTCGAAATTATTTGAGTTGGAGTTATTTTTATATCCATTTTTTCTGCAAAAGTCGGTAAAGTAGATATTAAACAGAAAAATATCAGAGATAAAATTTTTTTCATTTTTAAAGCTCTTGTTCTTTTTTAAATTTAGCAATTTCTTCCGCCATGTTATTTTCAAAAGATTTGTAAGTCGACGTTTTTGTCGCATCAGAAGTTAAATATTGCGGGTATTTTTTATAAATATATTTATACATTTTCATGCATCTTTTAGAGCCTTTTGGATGAGTGCTTAAAAGCCAAATCTCAAAATAAGGCTCATTAAAAAGTTTATTTGCCATTGTGATAGCATAAATAGGGTTATAACCAGATTTTACCATCATATCAATCGACATTAAATCAGAGCGATATTCGTAATGAATTGAATTAAAAAATACGATATAAGGTTTTAAAAAGCTTGTATATGCATCAATTGAATGTGAGATTTCATGCCCGATTATATAAGCTAATTCATCATCATTTTGTATATAAAGCATCAATCCTGTTCCAACAGTAATTTTTTTACTTGAAAAATGAGAAGAAGCGTTGATATATTTTAAATTTCTGGAAACACTTATCGGAATACGTTTATCAATATGATTTGCATTTATTATTCTTGTTGTAACGTTTATAACTCTTTTTTCAAAAACTCCGAATTTATCCCAAAGTTTATCACCGCTGATGGCATTTTCATCAATTAGATAATCAGCAAAAACCCCTGTTCCTAAAAAGAACACGAAAATAACTAATAAAAATCTTTTCATACAAATTCCTTAACTTTTTAAATTTAAACAAAAACAAATATATTTTGCAAATTAAAATATGTTTAAAAAGAAGCGGCGGATTTTAAAATCCGCCACTTCTTTTTCACCTTTATTCCTATTTCCTAAATAAAATCTAATTATTACTTAAAACTAAGTTAAATGTTGCAACATTTTTGATTGAAAGCATTTTATGTTTATTTTCTTGCTCTTTTGCAATATTAAAAATTCTGACTATTCTTTGAATTTCTTCGACATCTTTTCTTGAACTCAAAGCATAAACATTCTTAATTGGGTCTGAAACCACTGACATTATAGTATTTAAGTCTTGTTCTCGCATATTATATTAAACCTTTATAAATATATCCGTATATTTATAAAGTATTTTTATCTAAAAAAATTGCCTTTTATGTAAACTTTTTGTTTACAATTTTTTCTTAAGTTACTTTTGGTGGCAAAAGTAATGTGAATTTATTTTTTAGTTTTGTTCAATTCTTTTTACCTGACTTCTGAGCTTCCGAGCTTCCTGCCTTCTTTCTTTAGGTCCTGAAACAAGTTCAGGACGATATAGCCTTTTTTCAGGACTACGTATTACTTGCCTTCCTGCCCTCCGAGCTTCCTGCCTTCCGTCCCCACTTCATGTTTAAATAACCCCATCTTTTGTAAGATGAGGTTACTTTTACAAGTTTTACTTGCTAATGATAGCTGAGATTTTTGTAGTTAAGAGACTTCTTCTATGCTATCTGTGGCTTGAAGCTGTTTTTTCTTTAAATTGTGCATTACTGCATCAACAAGAAGCTCATAAGATTTCATGTTTTGCACCTCAGGTGAAAACTCCTTTATGAGAGATTCTCTGACCATTGCTTCCAACCTCTTTTCGTCAGAATTCTGTGCTTTCTCTGTATCCGAACATAAGATGTCAATATACTGGGAGTTGATTTTATAATCTTGTACTTGAGAGAACATCAACCATCTTAACTTTGGGCTGATTTCTTTTAATTTTTGTACAATTTTTAAATTTTTGAAACGATTGAACATTTTCTTAACCTTTTTACTTCACACTTTTGTAATTTATTAAAGTTCTCTCAAAAAAAATATTTACTATTTTAAAGTGTTTTGTTACAAATTTTAATAAAGTCTGCGAACTCTTTTGATACGAGCCTTTTGCCAAACATTTAAGAAACGATTTTGTTAAAATCTGCGATTAAATTATATTTTACTTTAAGCATGCCTAAAATTGCAAGCCTATTTTGTTTAATTTTTTCATCTTTATCCATGACAAGAACATCTTCAAAGAATTTTTCAATAACAGGTGTTGCTGAAATCAAGCTTTCCACAAGTGTTTTGTAGGTTTTATCATTTATCTTTAAGACGGTTTCATAAAGATTTCTTTCTGCATTAATTGTTAACATTTTTTCATCAACTGAATTAATTTCTTCATTTTTTGTAATTTTTAAAATTCTGTTTGCACATTCTAAAATTGAAGAAAAATTATTTTGTTTTGATAAATTTTCAATCAAATTAACTCTTTCAACCAAATCCGAAAGATTTTTAAGAGGATTTTTGACAGAAGAGCATGCTTCAAGAATATCTTTTCTATGTGTTTCGCTTAAGAAAATAATCAATCTTTGATTAAAAAATTCTTCAATATTTTTTATTAATTCTTCTTTGTTTTCAGGTTTTTTTGGTAATAAATCAATGGATTTTTGAATAAATTCAGAAACATTTATATTCAAATTATTAACGATAATTGTTTTAATAATTCCTAAGCAAGCACGTCTTACGCCGAGTGGGTCGGAAGAGCCTGTTGGTTTTTTACCGTCTAAAAATACGGCACAAATTGTGTCTAATTTATCGGAAATCCCGACGATTTGACCTTCAATTCCTTTTGCCAATTCGCTTTCAGCATTTAGCGGAAAATAATGTTCCATAATTCCTTGGCAAACTTTTTCGTTTTCATTGGAAACTCTTGCATAATCAGCCCCGATAAATCCTTGTAATTCTGTA
The DNA here is from genome assembly GCA_964469445.1 of uncultured Muribaculaceae bacterium. Lineage (GTDB taxonomy): Bacteria > Cyanobacteriota > Vampirovibrionia > Gastranaerophilales > Gastranaerophilaceae > CAYYAL01. The sequence goes on along the minus strand of CAYYAL010000001.1, from coordinate 24,186 downwards.
AATTCAAACACAAGGCTTGTTGTCAAATCGGCTTTGCAAAGAAGTGCTGTTCTTTCTATTATTGCAGTTTCATCTTTCGATAATGAAAGTTTTTGAGCAATTTCTTTTGACAAAGTAATAATTCTCATAGTTTTGTCATAAACAGAACCCATTCCTTTTTGGAAGGTAATTCCTTTCAAATTTTCAACATGTTGAGCAAGTGATTTTTTTGTATCTTCTTTAAAGAAGAAAATCGCATCATCAAGTCTTGCTGTTATAACCCTTTCATTTCCCGCTTTTATATTTGAAAAATCATCACCCAAATAATTCGTAATTGTTATAAATTTATTCAATAATTTTCCGTTTTTTTGATAAAGTGCAAAATATCTTTGATGAGTTGACATAACAGTTACGGTAACTTCTTCCGGAATATCCAAGTATTTTTCGTCGAAATCACAAACAAAAGCGACAGGCCATTCGCAAAGGTAAGTTACTTCATCAAGCAAATCTTCGCTGTAAGAAACTTTTGCACCGATTTTGTCCGCTTCTTTTTGAGCTAAATCAATTATAATATTTTTTCTTTCATCTTGATTTACAAGAACTTTTGCTTCTTTCAATGTTTCTAAATATAAATCTGCGGATTTTATTTTAACATTTTGATTATTCAAATCATTATTAAAAAATCTATGACCTCTTGAAGTGTCAGCAGATTTTATATTCATAATATTTAATTCGATTTGTTTGTCGTCAAGTAATGATACAATCCAGCGAATAGGACGGGAAAATTTTTCATCAAAATCAGCCCATCTCATAAAATGTGAACCTTGAAGTTTTAAAATAATATGCGGAATATTTTCTTTCAAAACTTCTGCCGTATTCTTTCCTTTTACAACAATTTTTGCTGTTAAATAATTATCTACAACGCTTAAATCTTTTTCTTCAACGTCGTTTTTTTTGCAAAATCCTAATCCTGCATTAGAAAGTGTTCCGTCAGAATTGTAGGCAATATTTTTAATAGGTCCTTTAATAATTTTTTCAATATCAGGCTGATTTTCACTTAAATTATCTATTAAAACGGCAAGTCTTCTCGGTGTTCCGTAAACTTCCATATTTGAATAATCAATTTTATTTTCTTCAAATAATTTCGTAAAAGCTGTTTTTAATTGGTCGATAGCTTGTGGAATAAACTTGTAAGGTAATTCTTCAACTCCGATTTCTAAAAGATATTTGCTCATAAAATGCCTCTTTTTCTTTATATTTAAAAAAATTTTATTACAAACAGGTAATTTTTACCACAATTATTTTAAAATAGCTGTTGAGTTTAGTATAAAAGTAGAATTTCTTTTCTTTTTTTTTATGCTATATTAATTTCGGTTATTTTAATTATTCGGAGTGGTTATGAAGGCTTTAAAAATAGGTTTAATAAGTATTTTTTCATTATTAATAATTTTATATGCAGGATTTTTATTTATCTTGCCGTTTGCGATAAATTTAGATAAATTCGCACCTGAAATTTCAAAACAGGTTGAGAATGCAAGCAAATTCAAGTTAAATTTAAAAGATTTAAGCTTGAAAACAAGTTGGAAGTTAACTTTGGGAGTTAAGGTTAAAAAAGCGGATATAATTTCTCCGAGTAACGTTAAAATTGCTCAAGCGAATGATTTTAATATAAATATTTCTTTGCTTCCGTTTTTATTTAAGCAAATTAAAATTGACAGTATAAATCTTGATAAATTAATGGTAAGGCTTTATGTTGACAGCAATGGCAAATTTGATTTGGAAAAAGATATAAATAATATTATATCAGGACAACAAAATCAAACAGCATCATCTGAAATGCCTTTTGGAATTAGATTTTCAGAGGCGATGCCCGATATAAATTTGAAAGATTATAAAATATCTTTTATTGAAAAAGGGACTAATAAAATTTATTCATTGGAAGGAAAAGATTTTAAGATAAGCGATTTTGTGTTGAACAAAAAGATAAAAATTTCGACAGAAGGAGCTTTATCTTTTCAAAATCGAAAACAGATTAAATATAATTTTGATATTTTTAATAAGTATTTTCCTGAAATTGCAACGACAACAGAACAAGCTCAACCGATTGAATTTAATATAATTGATATATTTAATAATATTCATAAATATAATTTATGTGCAGATATAAATGCCGATTTAAAAATTGACGGAAAAAATGAAGATATTAAAATCGACGGCGATTTTGATTTAGACGATATCTTGCTTACTTTGAAAGGAAAAACACTTCCAAAAAGTAATATTGATTTAGATTTCAGCGGAAATAAAACTAAGATAAATTCTAATTTATATACAGATATTGATGAAGAAATAACTGTAAGAGGAAAATTTATAAACGGAAAAAGACGTTTAATAGATTTGAACGTAAAAAGTGACAGAACAGACTTGGACGATGCGGTTGTAATCCTTGATACTATCGCACAAATGTTTGGGGTTAAGGATTTAGAACAGATAAATGCAAATGGATATTTTACGGCAGATTTTAATTTAAAATCTAATTTTAAGAAAATAAAATCAGACGGATTTTTAAAAGTTAATAATGCGAATATTATTTATAAACTATATAATGTGGGTTTAAAATCAATAAATGCAGACATAGATTTTTCAGATGATAAAATTAAAATTAAAAAAGCAAATGCTAATTTAAATGGTTCTCCTATTAGTATTAAAGGTTATGTGGATAGCAGTTCTTATGCGGATTTATCCGTACTTGCAGAAAATATTCAAGTGAAGGGGCTTCTTGCAACACTCGGTCAAAAACAAATTTTAAAAGAAAATTCTATAAATTCAGGTTTAATAAATATAGTGGCATCTTTTAAGGGAAAATTTGAAAAAGCAAAACCAAAAGTTGATATTAAACTTACTAATTTGAATTTAAAAAATATTCCGAATAAAGCTTATATATCTTTGCCTTTGGCTAATATCAATGTTTCTTCTAACGGAAAAAATATTGATGGAAATGTTTTAATACAGGGATTGAAGATAACATCTCAAATGCCTATGATAACTGTTCCTAAAGCTTCAATTGTTTTTGACGAAAAGGATTTAAAAATCGATAATTCGGCTTTATATTTAAACAGTTCTAAAATAGATATTTTAGGCGGAATTCGTGATTATAATTCTAAAAGGGCAAATGTAAATTTGACGGCAAGAGGAAAAATATTATCAAATGATTTGAAAATGTTTTTGCCGAAAGAATTTAGAAGCGGTGTTAATGCGATTGGGAAAATTCCTTTTATTGCAAAAGTTTCAGGTAATCAACAAGTTCAAAGCATTCAAGCTCAAGCGATGGCGAATAATTCTAATTATGTGTCGGTTTTTGATATAAATTCTTTGAGAGGAAAAACTTCATTATTAAATTTTTCGGGAAGTTTGAGCGGTTTTGATTTTAAAATTGAAGATATTTCTCTAAATTCTTTAAGCCAAAATAAAGGACTTTCTGAGAATTTTAAATCAAATTTGTCATCTGTAAGTAAGGTTGTTTATATTGGCGGAAAAGTTTCTGATTTATATGGCAAAAACCCAAATTTACATGGGATAAATATTCATATTCCACAGCAAATTTCGACTTCAATTCCGGGATTTAATAATTCTTCTGCAATTATTAATAAAGGGAATTTGTCTATAAACGGAAGAGTTAATAATCCGACGGTTTCAGGAAATATTAATATTTTAAGAGTATTAATTCCTGCGATGAAAACAGAAATGAACAGTACAACGGTTTCTTTTGCAAAAAATTCAATTAATGTAAATTGTTCGAAACTGGCACTTGCAGATAATGTAATGTCTTTTAAATCGAATATAAATAATAATTTTAGCAAAGGCATAATTATAAATAATGTTGATTTTAACGGGCAAAATATAAATCTTGATACTTTAGGTGCAGTCTTTAATGCAATGCCACAGGCAAATGCTGCTCCCGGAACTGATTTGGGTATAACTGTTTTAAGCGGTAAAGGGTATGTAAATAATTTTAAAACAGGTGGAATGCAGGCAAGTAATATTTCAACTGATTTTAACTTGAAAAATAATGTTTTGTATTTGAAAAATTTAACAGGAAACGCTTATACAGGAAATGTCGCAGGTGATATAAATTATAATTTATTATATTCAAATATTGGAATAAATATGCAGGGTAGAAATCTTTCCGCAGGACCTGCAATTAAAGGTTTGACAGGTATGCCTGATGTGCCTTTGGGAAAACTTGATTTCGACGCAAATGTTACAATGAGAGGATATTCCGATTTTGATATTATAAAAAGTTTGAAAGGTAAAACGGATTTTATTATTTCAAACGGTCAAATGGGTAAATTGGGACAACTTGAACATTTATTATACGCTCAAAACCTTTTATCTAATAATATATTTAGAACAACACTAGGTGCCGTTACTAAATTTATTACGGCAAAAAATACGGGAAGTTTTAAATATATAAAGGGAAAAATGACGTTTAATAATGCTTGGGCTGATATTGACTTTATTAAGACTTCGGGTCCTTCTATGAGTATGTATATTACAGGTAAGTATAATTTATTAAATAATTCAGCGAATATGGTTGTTTTGGGAAGACTTTCGAATGATGTTGTCCAACTCTTAGGGCCTATCGGAGAATTTTCTTTTGATAAAATGATTTCATCAATTCCAAAAATAGGTGCTATAACATCGGCTTTAGTTAATCAAATAACAACAAATCCAAATAATGAAAATGTAGGCATGATTCCTCAATTAACGCCGAAAACGAGTTTACCTACAAAGGAATTTAAGGTTATATTTAACGGAGGAATTCAATCACAAAGTTCTGTTAAATCGTTTAAATGGTTATCAAAACCAACAGTTGCTACTTCATCTCAAACAGCAATTCCGACAAGTATAAATGATGTAAAACAAACACTTCAAAATCAGGCACAACAAACTGTTCAAAAATATATTCCGAAACTTCCGACAACAACGACAACAACGACAACAACAAATACAAAAACAACAACTCCGACTTTGAATTTGCCTAAAAAAGTTGTACCTGTTGCGGATTTTATAAATTCTTTGCCTGATTTGAGATAATTTGGGTATAAAAAATGGCGGAGCCTTTGGCTCCGCCATTTTTTAAGAAATATTTTTACGGTAGTAAAATATAACCGCCATTATCTGAATTTTTCAATTTGTCGCCTTGAATTTTTGCTCTTAAATTTTTAATATATTTATAAACATAATCTCTTGGCAATTCAAGTAAAGTTGCTAAATCTTTAGCATAAACGATAGAGCCTAAATTTTTTGCAAAATAGTCAAAAACCATTTGTTCTCTGTCAGTAAGTGCTTTATTAAATATAAAGTTATCCTCGCTTGAAACAACATTGCTGATAATTGATTTCAAATTAATTTTTTCTTCTTTTTTTTCAGCACTTTTAGATTTAGAAACAGATTTTTTAGGTGTTTCTTGAGAAATTTGTGCGTGAATGGAAAATGGTGTATGAGAAATTTGTTTTTCTCTTTCAAAAGCTCTTTGGACAATAGAGGTTAATCTTTCACTTTTTTGAGTGTTTAATTCGTCATCGGAAGACATTCTTGTACCGCCTTTTAAAACGATATCAACGATGTCATTTGTCTTTTTTTCTTCCAAGACAACTTTGCCTAATCTCATTGCATATTCTTCCAGAGTTATTTTTTCAAGAGAGCTTCTCCATTGCTTAATCTCTTCTTTGCTTAAATATTCCGGCATTAACTATCTCCTTAAACATATAATCAAGTCCACATTTATTAATGTATCATATAAAAAATGAATTGTCTTAAAATATTTCATAACGTAAATTTTTTTTTAATACTGTAACATTTGTTTACTTAATTAATTTGAATATGATAAACTTTATTAATAAGGAAAAAGGTGAAATAAATGAGCGAAAACAGACGTTGGTATGATAAAGATCCTGTATTAAAGGAAGCATTAGAATTATTGAGATTATCCACTGATAAGATGCAAGAGGAAGCTGCGGATTTTTTATTAAATATGCAAAATGAAGTTGCGGCAGATGTTATAGAACAAGTTCATGAAATGATGAATAAATATCAAGGGAAGGGAAATCGTTGGTATGATAATGACCCTGTTATGATGAAAGCCATTGAATTATTAAGGGTTGCACCGAGTGATGTTCAAAGAAAAGCTGCATTAAAATTATTGACATCTTTAGAAAATCAAGAAAGTGAAAGAGAAAATTAGATGAAAACTTTGTTAAAAGATGTTCAAAATCAAAAAGATACAAGGGAAGTTGATATTCAACAAGTCGGGGTTAAAGATGTAGAAATTCCTTTAATTATTCAACGTAAGGGTGCTGAAAATCAAGTTGTAAGTGCAGTTGCAAAGATGAGTGTTTCTTTACCGAAAGATTATAAAGGCACTCACATGTCAAGATTTATAGAGGTTTTAAGCGAGTGGAAGACTAAAAATCTTTTAGGGGTTGATATTAGAGGGTGTTTGAATGCGATAAAAAATAATTTAGAAGCAAAAAGTGCTTATTTGAAATTTAATTTTAAATATTTTATAGATAAAAAATCGCCTATAACTCAAATTGCATCGCCGATGGGTTATGATTGTTTTTTTGAAGGAACTTTAAATAAAGAAGATTATAATTTTACATTGGGTGTAAATGTTCCCGTAACGACACTTTGCCCTTGTTCAAAGGAAATTTCCGATTTAGGAGCTCATAATCAACGTGCAATTATTAAGGTTAAGATTTCTTTTGATGAAAAAAAGCTTATTTGGATTGAGGATTTAATTGATGAAATTGAAAAATGCGGTTCTTGTCCTGTTTATCCTCTTTTAAAAAGGGAAGATGAAAAATTTGTAACCGAAACTGCTTATCAAAATCCGAAATTTGTTGAAGATGTTTTGAGAGATGTTGTTGTAATGTTGAGGAAAAATAAATTTATAACAAAATTTTCTGTTGAATGCGAAGCTTTTGAAAGTATTCACAATCATTCAGCATGGGCATTTCAAACTGAATAAGCGTTACAAAAATTAATATTTTAGAGATTGTAGGCAATTTTTATTTTCATCTTGCTTAATTGAATTATGATTAACGGTAGTTCTTTATCTAAAATAAGTTTTCAGGGTAATACGTATAGAGCGACACGTGTTGTAGAAGATGCATTTACTTATGCCTCTGATTTTGCGGTAAGAGAAGGTAAGAAGTTTTCAAAAAAGGTTTCTCGAGATGTTCCTTCTTTTAAAAAGATGGGTGTTTATACATATTTAAAGAAAACAGAAGGGGTAAGGCTTGAGAAAAAATGGTTCGGATTTTCAACAGAAGATGCAATTCCTTTGCCTCTTTATAAGGGAATAAAGGGACTAGATGCAGGATTTTCAACAGAACCGGAAATGGGTGATACTTGGTTAAAAGCAGGTATTAATACACCTTTGGCAACAAGCGGTGTTCATGATTGTGCTATCCTTCATTGTATTGATGAAGTTTCCGGAGAACAAGTTTTGGCTCATATTTTCCCAAATACATCTTCAAATACTATTTCAAAATTTATTAAGAATAAACTTAAAAATGTTACGAAGGCTAATATTCTTCCGGGCGATGTTTTTCAAACTAATAGTACAACAAATTATATTTTAGATGCTGTTAATGACATAAATCCTAAAATAAAACCGAAATTTTATCATTTTTCAGCGGAAAATTCCGAAGTAGTCGCTTGTAATGGCGAATTAAGTTATATCCCACACATGAGAAGGCTTAATATGAGCGACATTTCTTTTAAATTTGTTGATAATAAACCTATAAGACAAGTAGTTAATGAGCTTTAAATTTTAAAGACGGGTTTTGAATTTGATTCATTAAATATTAATATTTTTTTCTCAGAAGTTTCTTGTGTGTTTTTAATTAATTTATAAAAATCTTTAACCAAAACTATTTTATTTTCAATCATTTCAAATCCTTTATTTCTGAAATAATCTTCCCATTCTTGCGAATTTGTTTTATATTTTTTTACACGCACGAAAAGATTAAAATCTTTTGTTCTTCTGGCAATTTGATTTTTTGTAAAAACGATTATGTCATCAAAATTGCAATCATACCAATTGTTTTTTGTAATATCTAATAGGAAATTTTTATTATCGGGAGAAGTTATTTTTAAATAAGCTTTAATCGTATCTGTGTGTTTATCTTCCATAACAAATTTCATTGTATAATTTGCTTGTAAACCGACAAAAAACGCTTCAATAAATTCTCGTTTTAATTTGGATAAAGAGGGTTTAAAATGAGTTATCAATAAATCATTGTAAATATCCGCAACAGTTTGTGCGTCTGAATTTTTAAACGGTCTGAAAAAAGATTCGCAATTTTGTTTAAAATCTTTTAAATCTATTTTAAAGATTTCTTCGGACAAACATTGGCGAAATCCGCATTCGTTCGTAAATAAATTTAACAATTCTGTTTGATTATCTTCTATTTTAATCAGGAAATTTTTTGCACCTTTAGCCCCATATTTTGAAACAATATAATCTATTAATTGTTTTCCGACTTCCATGTAATCTTGTTCAAAGAAAAGTCTTCCGATATTTATTTTAAAAGGATTTCCCTTGTGAAAGAATACTGTTACAGAGCCTAAAACTTTTTTATCTTCCTCAAGAACAAAGGTTTCCGGATTTGTTTTAAATTTAAGCGGAATTAAGTCGCTGAAGAGATTGCAAAACCATGCTGTCGGAAAATATAAATTAATATCTTCTTTATTAGAAAACGAGATTTCTTTTTTTAAACGTTTTTTATCAAAAATCGAAGGTTTTCTGATTTTTGCCATAGAATAAACTCCTAAATCTTAAATTTCCAAATGATTTTCAACTTTTCTTGCAATAAAATCAAAACCTTTAATAAGTCCTAAATCTTTTGATTGATAATCTTTTTTATAGAAGATTACAGGAACAAATTCTCTTGTATGGTCAGTTCCTTTGACGGTAGGGTCGCAACCATGGTCAGCCGTTATAATTAGTAAATCGTCATCTTTAAGAACATTTAAGATTTGACCGACATATTTGTCAATTTCTTCCAAAGCTTTTCCATAACCTTTTGCATCATTTCTGTGTCCGTAAAGCATATCCGTATCGACAAGATTTGTAAAAATAAGAGATTTATCCAAATTCCCTTGAAAATCGGGATATTTTATATCTTCAAGAGGCAATTCATCTTTTATGGCTTGCAATGTAAGCTCAAGTCCTTGCTTGTTGGAGCCTGTATGAATGGCATGGGTGATGCCTGATTTTGCGAAAATATCTTCAATTTTACCTATTCCGATAACGGCACCGCCTGCATTTTTGATTTTATTTAAAACGGTGTCTTTATAAGGTTTTACGGCATAATCTCTTCTGTCTTTTGAAATTCTTGTAGGTTTTCCGTCGATAATGTTATAAGGTCGAGCGATTACTCGAGAAACAGTTTTTGGAAGCATTTCTCTTGCGATTTCGCACCATTTATATAAAGTTTCTAAAGGAATTAAATCAGTATCGACGGCAATTTGAAAAACGCTGTCGGCACTTGTGTAAACAATAGGAAATTTTGTTTGTTGATGTTGTTTGTTCAATTCTTCAATGATAGCCGTACCTGATGCCGGAATGTTTGCTAATATTCCTTTACAACCTGTTTTCTCAATAAATTCATTTATAATTTTGTCAGGAAATCCTTTAGGAAAAGTTGCGAAAGGTTTATCTAAAATAAGGCCTGCAATTTCCCAATGCCCTGTTGTTGTGTCTTTTCCTTTTGAAAGTTCTTGCATAATTCCGTATTGAGCCAGAGGAGAAAGTCTTGTTGTTAAATCTACGCCCCAAATATTTCCAAGACCTAATTTTATAAGATTTGGAAGTTTAAGTCCGCCGTTAAATTTTGCAACATTATTTAACGTATTACATTCCGGAACATCTCCGAAATCTTCACAATCAGGCATAGCACCTATTCCCATGGAATCAATTACAATAATTACCGCTCTTTTCATCAAAACTCCTGTTAAAAATATTTTTTTTTCTCTTGTTTATGGTTTAATTATAAGATAAAAAGATTTTAAATGAAAGAGGTAAATAACATGCAAGCACGCAGAGCAGCAAGAGAATTAGCTTTAATATTGTTTTCACAATTTGATAAAAAGATTACACAATACAATTTAAGCGATTTTGAGGAAATTATTTTAAAAACGGTGAGAACTTTAACAAATAATGCAAGTGAAGAGTTAAAACTTACGCTCGGAGCCATTTTTGATATGAAAGAATTTATAAATTCTTACGAAAATGATCATGAAATGAATATAAGTCGTCCAATCGGTGTTCAAAATATTCCTGTTCCTCTTCCGATGACATCTGATATGACAGGTAGACTTGACGAATTGCTTGAAATTGCGGAAAAAGCTTTGGCGGCCTTGGAAATAGCTGAATTTGCTACCTTAGAATCTCAAGATGAAGTTAGAGAATATGTTTTAAAAATTGCTCAAACTTTTAAAGATAATTCGCAAGTTATTGACGAAGAAATTCAAAAATTTTCTAAAGGTTGGAATTTTGACAGATTAATTAAAATGGATAAAGATGTTTTAAGAATTGCAATTGCAGAACTTTTATATATAAAAGAAACTCCGATGAAAGTCGTTGTAGATGAAGCTTTGGAACTTGCAAAAAAATATTCGACAGAAGACAGTGCGTCTTTTATTAACGGCATTTTAGCAAAAGTTATTCTTGAAAACGGGATTAAAAAATAATTATGTTTAAATTTTTTCAAAATAATTTTGAAAATTTGAAACAAACTATTTCAAAGACGACGGATATTTTATCTAATGATTTGAAGATTTTTGTAGAGCAAGAAGAAGAATTTTCAGAATTTGTTCTGGAGGATATGGAAGATTTATTGATTAAGGCTGATTTGGGCGTCGGATTTGCTTCTGAATTGGTGGATAAGCTTCGGGGGCAGGAAAAAATAAAACCCGCTTATGTTAAAAATTATTTAAAAGAAGAATTTTTGAAAGTTTTGCAAAATGCAGGTTCAAATGAGATTAATTTTAGAGAAAATGAATTAAATATTTATTTTATAGTCGGTGTAAACGGAGTAGGAAAGACGACTTTAATCGGAAAACTTGCGTATAAATTTAAACAAGAAGGAAAAAAAGTTCTTATTGCAGCGGGAGATACATTTAGAGCTGCGGCGGAAGAACAGTTAGATATTTGGTCAAAAAGAGCAGGGGCTGATATCGTTCGCAGAGATAAAGCCGATCCGGCATCGGTTGTATTTGAAGCAATTTCAAAGGCTAAAGAAGAAAATTATGATATAATTCTTGTTGATACCGCAGGGCGTTTACAAAATAAATTTAATCTTATGGAAGAGCTTTCAAAGATTAAAGCTGTCATTGACAAAAACGCACCCGAAGCTCTAAGAGAGTGTATTTTGGTACTTGATGCAAATACAGGACAAAACGGGCTTCAGCAGGCGAAAATTTTTAAAGAATGCGTAAATTTAACCTCGGTTGCACTTACAAAACTTGATGGTTCGGCAAAAGGAGCGATTGTTCTTGCTGTTGCAAAGGATTTGGGTCTGCCTGTAAAATTAATCGGGGTCGGCGAAAAAATGGAAGATTTGAAACAATTTAACAGTGAAGATTTTTTAAATGCTTTAATTGAAAATTAACGTATAATTAGCGACTTGAATATCTTTTAATAAGTTTTGTCATTTTTTTATACATTTTAATTTCACCGTTTTGAAGATAGAGTTCTTGAGCTTGAATAAAATCTTTGACAGAGGTTGATTTTTGTTTCATTTTAAGTGCAACTTTTCCTCTTTCATAGTAAAAATCTGCGACATTAGGGTTTGCGTGGATTGCAAGCGTGTAATCTCCATAAGCATCAGGGTAACTTTTCAGTGATTTTTTAAGTTCGGCTCTTTCAAAATAAGCATCTGCAAATGAAGGGTCTTGCGTTATAACTCTATTAAAATCTTCAACCGCTCCTCGATAATCTTTTACATAATGTCTTACCATTCCTCTGTAATAGTAAGCTTCAATATTATCAGGTTCAAGTGCGATAAATTTTGTAAAATCCGCAATCGCTTCCATATATTTTCTTATGTGTTCATAGGCACATGCTCTGTAAAAATAAGCATCGCCGAAGGTGTTATTTTTTTCAATAGATTTTGTTAAAAAATCAATTGCAGCTTCATAATTTTCAAGTTTATAATTAGTAAATCCTTGTTGATAATTCGTTAAATCCGATTTTGGATTAAGTTTTGCAGCCATATTAAAATCATTTAAGGCAGATTGATATTTTTCTTTATCAATATAGAGCAAACCTCTTTGAAAATAAGCTTCGGCATTATTCGGATTAATTAAAATTGCCGAATTAAAATTTTGCATAGCTTTTTCATAATTTTTAAGTTTGAATTCGCAAAGTCCTATTCCATAAAGAGCATCGGAATTTTTTTCATCAAAGGTTAGAACTTTTTTAAAATCGTTTTTTGCATCAATCCAATTTTCTTTTTTTAATTCAACATTTGCTTTGTTAAAGAAGGCTTCTTTATAATCAGGGTCTATCATTGCGGCTTTGTTAAAATCATTTATGGCATCATTTGTATTTCCTAAAGACAAATTCAGCAATCCTCTGTTATTATAACCTTCCGCATAAAATGGGTTTAATTTAATGGCACTTGCAAAATCGTGAAAAGCTCCGTTATATTCGTTTAAACGTGATTTTGCGATTGCTCTGTCATTATAGGCTCTGAAATTTTTTTGAGAAAGTGAAATAACTTTTGTGTAATCAATAATTGCTTTGTTATACTCTTTTAATTGCATATTAACGTAGGCTCTGTTGTTGTATGCATCAATAAATTTCGGATTTTCTTTTATTGCTTTTGTAAAAAATTCTTCTGCAACGATATAATCTTTTCTATCAAGACTTTGTTCGCCGATTTTTAAATAATATTCCGCATCATTTGCAAATGCTTGTAAATTTCCTAATAAAACCAGTGCCAAAAACAATTTTAAAACTTTTTTCATACATAAATCCTTAATTTATCCAGTAAATTATACCATATCTTTTAATAATATAAAATAAATGAAAATATTTAATTTTTATTTATGCTAAACTTTTTATATGAAGAAAAAACCTGAATTATTAATGCCTGCGGGCAATTTAGAAAAACTTGAATATGCCGTAAAATACGGTGCAGATGCCGTTTATTTGGGCGTTGTGGATTTTAGTTTGCGAGCAATGCGAAAGGGCGAATTAATAACTTTTGACAATTTAAAAGCAGCTGTTGATTTGGCTCACAGTCTTGGTGCAAGAGCTTATGTAACTATAAATATTTTTGCGTTTAATAATGATATTGATAATTTAAAAAAGTGTATCCATAAATTTAAGGAAGCAAATCCCGATGCGATAATTTTAAGCGATATGGGAATTTTTAATATTGTAAAAGAATATATGCCTGAAACACCTATTCATATAAGTACACAGGCAAATTCGCTTAATTATGAAACAGTAAAATTATGGGCTGATTTGGGTGCAAAAAGAGTTATTTTGGCAAGAGAATTGCCCATTGCAGATGTTAAAAGAATTAAGCAAGAAAATCCTAATGTGGAATTGGAAGTTTTTATTCACGGTTCTCAGTGCGTATCTTTTTCGGGAAGATGTTTGTTAAGCGATTATATGACGGAGAATGAAAGGCAGGCAAATCAAGGGAATTGTGCTCAACCTTGCAGATGGAGTTACAAACTTGTTGAAGAAACTCGTCCTAACCAAGAATTTACGATTGCGGAAACAGAACGCGGAACTCATATTTTAAGCCCGAAAGATTTGTGTTTGGTAGAATATTTGCCGAAATTGATTGAAGCAGGTGTGGATTCGCTCAAAGTCGAAGGCAGAACTAAGAGTTTATATTATGTTTCTGCTGTTGCAAAAACTTATAGAAACGCTATTGATAAGGCTTTTGAAAATCCTTCCGCTGATTTAACCGAATATAAACAAGAACTTAAAAAAGTCGGAAATAGAGGTTACACAACAGGTTTTTATTTGGGCGAACATGCTCAAGATGCTTACAGTTACGATATTTCAAAGGGACTTGCAGGGGCGGATTTTCTTTGCGAATTTAAAAATAAACAAGAAGATGATTTTTATTTGGTAAAAATAAAAAATAAAATTAATCTTAATGATGAAATCGAAATTATAACGCCTGTTGAACAATTTCAGACGAAAGTTCTTGATATAAGAAATGACAAAGGTTTGGCGGTTGAAGTTGCTAATACAAATGATGAAATTTGGATTAAATTTGACAAAAAAATTGAAGATTTTAAGTATGCAATCGCAAGAACAATAGGTATTAGAAACGATAGGAATTGAAATGATATTAAAACCTGATTATAATTTGAAAAATATTTATGAAATTAATTTGGAAGAGCTTGAAAATAAAGGAATTAAAGCGATTTTTTTTGATTTAGACAGCACAATTATGATTTCAAAATCCGGAGAATACACCGAAAAAACTCAAAAATGGTTAAAAGAAGTTGAGAAAAAGTTTTTTATCGCAGTTGTAACAAACAACAAACGTCCTGATTACGTTGAAAAAGTCAGAAATATTTCGACTTTTACGGTAATTTCAGATGCAAAAAAACCTTGCATAAAAGCGATGAAAGATTTGCTTAAAAAAATAAATATGGAAGCAAAATCAGTTGCACTTGTAGGCGATAGACCGCTTACGGATATTTTGGCAGGAAAATTGTTGGGTTGCAAAACAATTTTGGTTGACAGCATAAATGCTGAAAATGAAAATATTCCGACAAGAGTTGTAAGATGGCTTGAGAGAAGATTTATCAGAAAATAAATAACTTAAAGAAAGAGGGCGGAGCCAACGGCTCCGCCCTCTTTCTTTAAGTTATTATTGATCGCTTTGCGTATCGTCTTTTAAAAGTTTTTCAAAATCAGAAGGTTTAATGCTTTGAATAAAACTTCTGAATTCCTGAGCTTCTTCTTCATCTTTTTCTGAATTAGTAGAAACAGAGCCGTTAGAAAGGACATTCGGCCCGATAAAGATAGGAGCATTAATTCTTATTGCAATAGCAATAGCATCGGAAGGGCGAGAATCAACTTCAACTTCTTTTCCTTCATTGTTACTTAAAAATAGAGTTGCGTAATAAGTTTCTTCTTCGACATCGTTAATTTCGACTTTATCGAGAGTGAAACCCATTTTTTCAATCATATCGACGACTAAGTCATGGGTCATAGGGCGAGAAACTTTCATATTTTCAATTTTTCTGATAATAGCACTTGCTTCAGCGGAACCTATCCAAATCGGCAAAGCTTTTCTGTTATCCAAATCGTGTAAGACCACAATCGGAGAACCTGTTCTTGTATCTAATGCTATACCCATAACTTTCATTTCAATCATAATTATATTTCCTTATATAAATCAGTAGCGATATTATAAATCAAAAAAGTTTTGTTGTACATTGTCTGAATTATGTCCTAAATGTCTATAAGCTTGCGGGGAAACTTTTCTGCCACGAGGTGTTCTTTGGAGCAAGCCTGCTTGTAAAAGGTAAGGTTCGCAAACATCTTCGATAGTTCTTACATCTTCGCCTAAGGCAGCAGAAATTGTTTCAATTCCGACAGGACCCCCGTCATATTTTTGTATAATCAGATTTAATAAATTTCTGTCAGTGCTGTCAAGTCCAAATTCATCAATTTTTAAGATATCTAAGCTTTCATTTGCAATTTTTTCCGTAATTTCGCCGTCGTATTTTACAAGTGCAAAATCAGAAACACGTTTTACTAAACGGTTTGCAATTCTTGGAGTTCCTCTTGACCTTAGAGCGATAGCTTTTGCACCTTTTTCAGTTATTTCTAAATTAAGAATTTTTGCGGTTCGTTTTATAACTTGTGTTAATTCTTCTTGATTGTAGAATTCAAGCCTGTGGATAATTCCAAACCTATCTCTTAAAGGCCCTGATAAAGCACCTGCTTTTGTGGTTGCTCCTATTAGCGTAAATTTTGGGACAGGAATTCGCATAGATTTAACAGTTTGCCCTTTACCCGTTGTCATATCAAGAGTAAAATCTTCCATCGCAGGATACAAAATTTCTTCGGCAATTTTATTAAGCCTGTGAATTTCATCTATAAAAAGAATTTCGCCGCCTTTTAATCCCATCAAAAGCCCGATAATATCTCTGGGACGTTCTAGGGCAGGAGCCGAAGTTATTTTGATTTCAACATCTAACTCATTTGCGATAACGCCTGCAAGTGTTGTTTTTCCTAAACCCGGAGGCCCGTAAAATAATAAATGGTCAAGCGGAATTTCTCTTTTTTTTGACGCTTCTATCGAAATTTTTAAAGTTTCTTTTAAACTGCTTTGTCCGATATAAGTTTCAAAAGTTTTTGGACGAATGTTATTTTCAAAACTTTTGTCAAAATCATTTATTTCAGGTTTCACATCAACACATTTTTGCTGAACATTATTAATATTATCGTCATCTGAAAAAATAGCCATAAAATTATTATACTATAAAAATTTATTTATTTTTTTTAACGATTTTCATTAAAATATCTTTATCTTGCAGAACCAATTGAATTTTATCATTTTCCGGATTTACACCCAAAATTTTTAAAACACTTGTTGGTAAAGAAATGCACCAACTGTTACCGCTTTTAAAAAATTTCTTTTCTATCATTTTACAAAACCATATACTGATTACAGTATATTAATAACATTATTTGTTATAATTTAATATATGACAAATGTATATTAAAAAGTATTGACATTTTGATATACTTATTTTAAATAAATATGTGTGTAAAGTTATAAAAAGAATTTGAGTAAGAATGAAAAATAATGATTATGATTTAAAACAAGCTATGTTATTAATTCAAAATAATATCGATACGATTGAAATTTGCTTTGAGTATTTAAAAGAAATTTTTAAAGAATTAAGAGATAAAATAGAAAATAACAAATAAAATTTTTCAAAGATGAATTAAATTGCGAAAGTCTTTTGATTGTGATAAAATCTCAACAGACAGGTTAATTGAGTATTTAAAATCGAGAGGATAATTTTATGGAAACAAAAGAAAAAATCAGAACATCTGAAAGATTGGAGAAAATTCCGCCGTATTTATTTGCGGAAATTGACAGAAAAATTGCCGAAGCAAAAGCAAAAGGATTTGATATTATAAGTCTTGGAATAGGCGATCCTGATACACCTACAATTCCATCAGTTGTTGAAGCTATGCATAAAGCAATTGATAATCCTGCAAATCACGATTATCCGCCTTATAACGGAACCAAAGATTTTAGAGAAGCTACAAAAAATTGGATAAAAAGAAGATTTGATGTTGACTTAAATGCTGATACTGAAATTCTTGCAAATATCGGCTCAAAAGAAGCTATTGCGCATGTTTTTTACGCTTTTGTAGATAAAGGTGATTATACTTTAATTCCTGACCCTGGATATCCTGTTTATAAAAATGCAACAATTTTTGCGGGTGGAACTCCTTATTCTATGCCTTTAAAAGCTGAAAACGGATTTTTGCCTGATTTAGATGCAATTCCTGAAGATATTGCAAAAAAATCAAAGTTAATGTTCTTAAATTATCCGAATAACCCGACCGGGGCTGTTTGTGATTTGGAATTTTATAAAAAAGCAGTCGCTTTTTGTAAGAAATATAATATAGTTTTAATGTCTGACCAAGCTTATTGCGAAATGACTTATGACGGCTACGTCGCACCTTCTGTTTTGCAAGTCGAAGGGGCAAAAGATATTGCAATTGAATTTTTCTCTCATTCAAAATCTTACAATATGACAGGTTGGAGAGTTGGGTTTGTTTGCGGAAATGCCGATGCAATAAAGGCTTTGGGTACAATTAAAAATAATATCGATAGTGGTTGTTTTAAAGCTATTCAAGAAGCTGCCATTGAAGCTTACAACGCTCCGAAAGCGCAAATTGAAACTTTAAATAAAATGTATAAAGAAAGAAAAGATGTTATGGAAGCAGGTTTGAAAGAATTGGGCTGGGATATAAAACCTTCAAAAGCGACTTTCTATCTTTGGTTGCCTGTTCCTAAAGGATTTACAAGCGAAGAATTTGTGTCTGTAATGTTAGAAAAGGCACAAGTTGTTGTTCCTCCCGGAAATGGTTACGGTCCTTACGGAGAAGGTTTCTTTAGAATAGCCCTTACAAAACCGGTTGATGTTTTAAGAAAAGTTTTGGATAGAATGAAAAAGGCAGGTATTACTTATAATATGGAGAAATAATTATGGTAGATGCAATTTTTAAAAGAACAAGTGTAAGAACTTATACTGATGAAAAAATTACAAAAGAAGAAATCGACCAACTTATGAAAGCCGCAATGGCAGCCCCTTCAGGTTGCAATGCTCAGCCTTGGGAGTTTATTGTAATTCAAGATAAGAATTTATTGAAGAAGATTACGGAAATACACCCTTTTTCAAAAATGTTATTGGAAGCTCCACTTGCAATAATGGTTTGTGCTGATTTAAACAAGGTTCCTGCGTTTGTTCCGAATGTAAAACTTTATCCGCAAGATTGTTCCGCAGCAACTCAAAATATTATGTTACAAGCTGCTGAAATGGGTTTGGGAAGTGTTTGGCTAGGTGTTCACCCGAGAGAAGAATTACAAAAGCCGCTTGCTGAATTGTTTGAATTACCAGAAAATGTCGAACCGTTTTCTTTGATTTCAATCGGACACCCGAGAATAGACGTTCAACCTAAAGATAAATTTGATGTGAAAAAAATTCATTACGACAAATGGGGGGTAAATGAATAAAAGGGGTAAATGAAAATTAAATTTTTATTTACGTAATTTGTTTGATTATAAAAAGAGGGCGGAGCCTTTGGCTCCGCCCTCTTTTTATAATCATTTCAAAGGATTTATCACAATCCCGCTTAATAATTTCGGATAAAAATAAGTTGATTTTTGTGGCATTCTTTCGCCTTTTCCTGCAATTCTTTTTATATCTTCAATTTTTGGATAAGCCATTATAAAGGAAGCTTCCGCCTTCCCTAAATCTATCAAATCAAAGGCTTCGGATTCTTGTTTAATATATTTTATTCCGTCTTGATTAAATTGTTCTTCTTCGCTGAAACCGAATTCTTTTGATATCAAAACCTTATGTAAAACGATTAAATCGAGTGTTTTTAAAACGTCAGGAACATTATATTCATCAAGAATTTTATCAACATTTTCTCTTAATGTTAATAGATAAAATTTATTAACATTTTTCATATATAAGCCCATAGAAATTTGTTTTTTATTGGCATCTTCTATTGCTGAAAGAAATTCCGCCTTAACTTGTTGTTTATTTTTTCCGTTAAAAATAAAATCTTTTACATCAAAATATTTTTTAACTTTTTCCAATAAAACGTAAGGTTCTATCCATTTTTTAATAATTCTGTGAGTTGGAAAAATCAATAAATCATCTTCCATATTGGTAAAATAACTCATAACATATTTGATATCTTCTGATTTATCACCTTTTTCCTGCATTTCATTTCGATAATTCATAGCAGTTTCATATCGATGGTGTCCGTCAGCAATTAAAAGTGTTTTATCAGACATAACTTTTTCAATTAATTCGATTATTTTTTCATCGTCAATTTTATAGACAATATTTTGGACGCCATTATCATCAACAACATCAATAAACGGTTTTTCTTTTAAAATCGGTTCAACCGCTTTTTCGATTAAAAATTCCTTATCGGAATAAACCATAAAGATTTGAGAAAAATTAGCTTGGCATGTTGTTGTAAGGTTTAATCTGTCTTGTTTTGGTCCACCCATAGTAAATTCGTGAGGTAAAATTTGTTTTGAAGAAAAATCTTCAATTTTATTTCTTGCGATAAATCCTTTTCTTGTAACATTTTTTCCGTTCATTTCATATTTTTGAAGAAGATAAAAAATACATGGTTTTTCTGTTTTTATTAAAACATTTTCTTGCAACCATTTTTGAAAAGTTTTTTGAGCGTTAATATATCTGTTATCTTTATCTGACAAGTCTTTAGACCCATTTGCTAAAATAAGATTTACAATATTAAATTTATTTCTATTGAGAAGTTCTTGTCTGTAATCTTCCAAAATAACATCATAAGGAGGAGCTATAACCTCATTTATATTAACTTTTTCTTGATTGTATACAACGGCATTTAACGGTTTTACATCTAACATATTTTTTATTCCTTTTTTAAAATTGTAGCATATAATACATTAAACCATTTTTAATAAAAAAAATAAAAAAATTTACAAAAAATTTGCATAAAAAAGTGTTTGTGTTAGAATAATAACAAGGTGTAGCAGATGGTGAAGCCGGCGGAGTGTTTGTTTTTGACAGCAAAATCGGACGATAGTAACGCATGCTTGCAGGGTAAAAATCCAAAGCTCACATGAGCTAAGATATAAGGGGATAAGGATTTGGGACAACAGAATATGTTTAAAGAAGGGAAAATAGTTCCCGTTAATATAAGAGAAGAAATGAAACGTTCATACATAGATTATGCGATGAGTGTAATTGTAGGGCGTGCATTACCTGATGTTAGAGATGGTTTAAAACCTGTTCACAGAAGAATATTATTTGCGATGAATGAATTAGGTATGACTCCTGATAAGCCTTTTAAAAAGTGTGCGAGAATAGTCGGTGAAGTTTTGGGTAAATATCACCCGCATGGCGATAGTTCAGTTTATGAAGCTTTGGTTCGTTTGGCACAAGATTTTAATACAAGGTATTTGGTTGTAGACGGGCATGGAAACTTTGGTTCAGTTGATGGAGATTCCGCCGCTGCAATGCGTTATACAGAAGCTCGTATGCATAAAATCACAACATCAATGCTTGCTGATATAGATTGCGAAACAGTTGACTTTGGGCCAAATTTTGACGGTTCTCTTCAAGAACCCGAAGTTTTACCTGTAAGGCTTCCAATGCTTCTTTTAAATGGTTGTGCAGGGATTGCGGTTGGTATGGCAACAAATATTCCTCCTCATAATTTATCAGAGGTTGCTGACGGAACAATTGCATTAATTGATAATCCTGAAATTACTATTGCAGAATTGAATGAATATATAAAAGGGCCGGATTTTCCGACAGCCGGAACGATTATCGGTTTAAATGACATAAGACAAGCTTATGAAACAGGCAGAGGCTCTATAAAAATGCGTGCAGTTGCAGGTTTTGAGGAGATTTCAGGTGGAGCAGGCAGACAAAGCAGAACTGCTATTGTTATTACAGAAATCCCTTATCAGGTAAATAAAGCTGCTTTGATAGAAAAAATTGCCGAACTTGTAAAAGACCAAAGATTGACAGGTATTTCTGACCTTCGTGATGAATCTGACAGAGATGGTATGCGTATTGTTATAGAACTTAAACGTGATGCTAAGCCGGAAGTCGTTAAAAATAATTTGTTTAAACAGACTCAATTAAGTACATCTTTCGGTGTGAATATGCTTGCACTTGTTGGAAAACAACCGAGATTAATGAATTTACATCAAGTTTTAAGTGAATTCGTTGAGCATAGGGTCGAAATTATTACAAGAAGAACGATTTATTTCTTAAAAAAAGCAAAAATGCGTGCTCATATATTGGCAGGTTTGTTAATTGCATTGAATTCGCTTGACGAAGTTATTGAATTGATTAAAAAATCAAAAACAACTGATGATGCAAGAGTTGGATTAATGTCAAAATTCGGTCTTGATACCGATCAAGCAAATGCAATTCTTGAAATGCAATTAAGACGTTTGACAGGTTTGGAACAAGATAAAATTAAAAATGAGTACGAAGAATTATTGAAAAAAATTAAAGAATATGAAGGTATTCTTGCAGATAGACAAAAAGTTTTGGATTTAATTAAACAAGAATTGCTCGAAGATAAAGAGAAATACGGTGATGAAAGAAAAACGCAAATTCTTCCTGAAGAAGGCGAAATGAGCATTGAAGATTTAACGCCGAATGTTCCTATGGCTGTATTTATAACTCATCAAGGATATTTAAAACGTATTTCTTTGGATACATTTGAACGTCAAAATAGAGCAACAAGAGGAAAAAGCGGAATTAAAACGAAAGAAGATGATGATATTCAGCATTTCTTTACCGCAATGATGCATGATAAAGTTTTATTCTTCTCTTCAAAAGGAACGGTTTATAGTTTAAATGTTTACGATTTTCCTGAAGGAGGCAGACAAGCTAAAGGACTTCCTATAATAAATGTACTTCCTCTTGATCAAGATGAAACAATAACAGCAGTTGTTCCAGTAAGTGAATTTGCAACTGATTTGAATTTAATAATGTTAACTAAAAAAGGTTATATAAAAAGAATTTGTTTGGATAATTTCTCAAATATAAGAAAGACGGGAATTATAGCAATAGGTTTGGAAGCAGATGATAATTTGAATTGGGTAAAACTTGCGAAATCAAATGACGAAATTATAATCGGAACATCAGCCGGAATGGCAATAAGATTTGCAATTTCTGATTTAAGACCACTCGGCAGAAGTGCAAGAGGTGTTACATCAATGAAATTAAGAAGCGGAGATAGCATTGTAGGTTGCGATGTCGTGCCGAAGTCTTATGATGCAGATTTGCTTGTCGTAACGTCTGATGGATTTGGAAAACGTTCAAAATTATCCGAATTCAGAACACAAAACAGAGGCGGAATTGGACTTATAGCAACGAAATTTAAAACATCATCATCAAAATTAGTAGCACTTACAATTGTTGAAGAAAATGATGAAATAATGCTTGTTACCGCAAACGGAGTTGTTACAAGAATAAAATCAGGTGATATTTCTCGTCAAGGCAGACCTGCAACAGGTGTTAAAGCTCAAAACTTGATGGATAATGATTTAGTTGTTTCAGTTAATAAAATTGTAAATCCTGATGATGAAGATGAGATTATTATAAAAAAATTAGACGAAGCTCTTGAAAGTAAAAAAACGGAAGAAAAATCTGAAGAAATAGAGCAGACAAGTCTTCTTGAAAATATAGAAAATTCTGAAACAGGCGAATAATAAGTAAAAAGAGGAAAAAATTCCTCTTTTTTATATAAAACCGCATTGATTAAATTTGAGGTTTAATAAGCTGTTGTATATCTTGACAACAAATTTTGACCTGCTAGAATTACTTTAGGATATAATTACAAAAGTAATATATAGGATATTGTAGAAAAGAAGGAGACCAGAATAATGGCACGCGAAAAGTTTGAAAGAAACAAACCGCACGTTAACGTAGGTACAGTAGGTCACGTAGACCACGGTAAAACTACATTGACAGCTGCGATTACAGGAACATTGGCTGCAGCAGGACAAGCTGAATTGAAAAAATTCGACGAAATTGATGCTGCTCCTGAAGAAAAAGCAAGAGGGATAACCATCTCGACTGCACACGTAGAATACGAAACAGCAAACAGACACTATGCACACGTTGACTGTCCGGGTCACGCAGACTATGTAAAAAACATGATTACAGGTGCTGCTCAAATGGACGGAGCAATTCTTGTAGTTGCTGCAACTGACGGTGCTATGCCTCAAACTCGTGAACACATCTTACTTGCTCGTCAAGTTGGTGTTCCTAACTTAGTTGTATTCTTAAATAAATGTGATATGGTTGATGATCCTGAATTATTAGAATTAGTTGAAATGGAAGTTAGAGAACTTCTTTCATCTTATGAATTTGATGGAGACAAAATACCGTTTATTAAAGGTTCTGCACTAAAAGCATTGGAAGCTGTTCAAGCTAATCCAAAAGTAGCTCGTGGTGATAATGAATGGACAGATAAAATTTGGGAATTGATGGACGCATTAGATTCTTACTTCCCAGAACCTGTTCGTGAATTAGACAAACCATTCTTGATGCCTGTTGAAGATGTTTTCTCTATCACAGGACGTGGAACGGTTGCTACAGGTAGAGTTGAACGTGGTACAGTTAAAGTCGGTGAAGAAGTTGAAATCGTTGGTTTCGGTGAAACTAAGAAAACAACTGTTACCGGTGTTGAAATGTTCAGAAAACTTCTTGACCAAGGTCAAGCAGGTGATAATATCGGTGCTTTGTTAAGAGGTGTTGATAAAACTGAAATCCAACGTGGTCAAGTTTTAGCTAAACCGGGTACGATTCACCCTCACACTAAATTCACAGCTAACGTTTACGTTTTAACTAAAGAAGAAGGCGGACGTC